>NZ_DANC01000006.1:0-9925 GCF_002499755.1 Methanoculleus sp. UBA291
GATGTGGGTGGAGATCCGGAAAACCTGACCCCGATAGAGCATCGTTACTCCCGGAACGATACCGGAGAAAAAAGGTATAATTCCTGCATTGGGACGGCAATGCATGGGTTGTAAATCTCGACGAGGAGCGGGGGAGCCTCACTCGGCACGCTCGGTGAAGATGATCGTCCCGGCGATCCGGGTGATCTTTACCTTCACCGTCTGACCCGGTTTTGCATTCGCGACGTACATCGTGTAGCGGTCGATCTTCACCACGCCGTCGCCGCGTTTCGAGAGAAACTGCGGGGTGACGTCCATAATGGCGCCTTCGGTCGGTTTTGAGGCTGCTGAGGGGTCTATGATTGCTTTCCGCTTCCGAACCGGCCGGTGGCCGCCGCAGGCGTCGCACCGCAGCATCAGGACCCGGTCGCTCTTAACGAGGCGGGTATCGGGCTTTCCACACTCCGAACAGATAACATAGTCCTCGACGTAGCCCCGGATGATCGTGTTGATCTGCTCCTGCTCGAACTTCCCGGAGAATACGGCCCGCGTTCCCTCGATTTTGCCGGCGGTGCCGAGTTCGCCGAGGAGGTGCTTCATCAGGTGGTCCGGATCGCGCCGGAGAATATCCGCGATCTCGGCGAAGTTCTCAAGGACCGTGGTCTTCCCCTCGATAAAGACGCGGGCGACAGGAACGGTGAACCGATCTTCAAACTCCGTCGGTTCCGTGATATTGGTATAGGCCTTCTTCAGAAGGTCTTCATATGACGGGGTCATACCCAGAGTATTGGTCGCGCGACGTCAAAAAGTGGTTCCCTCGGTACACCCGGCTTGCACATGCTTATGTAGATAGGCAACCCACCAGTCTTACAGTATGTTACCGGCACAGGACCTTGCATTGCTGCGAAAAACCCTCGGACGCGACTTAACCGACGTCGAGACCGCCTGCTTCGAAAACCTTTGGAGCGAACACTGCAGTTACCGGTCCACCAAACCGCTCCTGCGGACGCTGCCGACGGAGGGAAGCGAGGTGCTGCTCGGGCCGGGGGACGACGCCGCCATCGTGCGGTTCAGCGACACCTGTGCCCTTGCCATAGGGATGGAGAGCCACAACCACCCAAGTTACGTGGACCCCTACGACGGCGCCGCCACCGGCGTCGGCGGGATCGTCCGCGACGTCCTCTCGATGGGCGCCCGCCCCATCGCCCTGATGGACCCGCTCTACTTCGGGCCCCTCGACAGCGAGAAGAACCGTTACCTTGTCGAGCATATCGTCGCCGGAATCGGCGGCTACGGCAACTGTATCGGAGTGCCGGTCGTCCGGGGGGAACTCGTCTTCGACCCTTCCTACGCAGGAAACCCGCTCGTGAACGTCGTCTGCGTCGGGATCGTGGACCCCGACCGCTACATCACCGCCCGGGTGAAACGGCCGGGGAGTCACCTGGTCCTGATAGGCTCCTCGACCGGCCGGGACGGCCTCGGCGGGGCATCGTTCGCCTCCCGGGACCTCTCCGAAGACGCGGAGGCCGCCGACCGGCCGAGCGTCCAGGTCGGCGACCCCTACACCGAGAAACTCCTCATCGATGCGATCCTTGCGATGGCAAAGACCGGAAAAGTCCTCTCCTGCCGCGACCTCGGGGCGGCGGGGCTTGCCGGAGCGTCAAGCGAGATGGCGAGCTCCTTCGGGGCGGTCATCCACGCCGACCGGGTCCACCTCCGGGAGACCGGGATGGGGCCGCGGGAGATCATGCTCGCCGAGTCCCAGGAGCGGATGCTCGTTGAGGTGGCTCCGGAGGACGTCACCCTGATGGGGGCGATCGCGGAGAAGTACGACCTCCGGTGGAGCGACATCGGTGAGGTTATCGATGAACCCCGCTACATCGTAAAGTTCCACGGCAAGACCGTCGCGGACCTGCCCATAGACCTGCTCGTCGGCGGGGCGCCGCTCTGTGCCTGGGAGAAGAGGCCCTATTCGGCGGAGAAGCCGTTCTCCCGTCCGACAGCGCCGATAAAGGATCTCGCGCTCGCGGTCCTCGCGCACCCGGACATAGCAGGGAAGGACTGGGTCTACGAGCAGTACGACCGGGACGTCCAGCTCCGGTCGGTCTCCCTCCGCCACGACGCCGCCGTGCTCCGTCTGGAGGATAAGGCGCTCGTCCTCTCCTGCGGGTGCAACCCCAGGCACATCTTCTTAAAACCCTTTGAGGGGACGGCAAACGCCGTCGTCGAGAACGCAAGCAACCTCGCCTGTCTCGGCGCCGACCCGCTCTGCATCGTCGACTGCCTGAACTTCGCGAGCCCCGAGCACCCGGAGACCAACTGGCACCTCGAACAGTGCGTCCTTGGCCTCGGAGATGCGGCGCGGAAGATGGCGGTCCCGATAGTCGGCGGTAACGTCTCGCTCTACAACGAGAGCGACGAGTTCGGGACGCGGATCAAACCGACGCCGTCGCTCGGCATGGTCGGTCGGGGGGAGGTCCGTGCGTGGGCGACCCCCGCCGCCGGCGACCTCCTCGCCCTGATCGGAACGACGCTCCCCGACTACGGGGGCTCGGTCCTCGACGCACTCACCGGGTGCAACGGGCCCGCACCCGCAATGGCGGACCCGGCCGTCGTCGCCGTCGTCCGCGGCCTTGTGAGGGAGGGGCGGGTCACGGCCGCGACCGATCTCTCCCGGGGCGGTCTCCTTGCAGCGCTCGCGAAGGTCGCGCCGTGCGCGGACGTCGCACTCGCCGGCGACCCCCTGGAGGAACTCTTCTCCGAGACCTACGGCCGGTTCCTGGTCGCGGTCTCGGATGAATCGGCTCTCGCCGGGGTGGAGCACCGTGTCCTCGGCAGGGTCGGCGGCGACGCTCTCACCCTCCGTCTCAGGGATGAAGCGGTCGTCATCGCGCCGGAGGAACTCGATACGGCGCTCACCTCGACGACCCGGACGATGCGCTACTGACCGCCGGCGTCCGGAGGAGGCCCGCCAGGGCCTTCACGGCGTCCGGATCTCTCACATCCCGCGTCGTGAACGAGACCGTGCCCAGAACCTCGGCGCCGCGATCCGCAAGCATCTCCCGGAGCGTCTCAAGCGTCTTCCCCGGTCCCCCGCGCGATGTGCAGAAGGCGACCGCAGTCTTCCCCGCGATGCCCTGCAGGGCGGCAACAGCGGCGTTGGCGGCGGGTGTCGGGTTGCCCCCCCATACGGGGGTTCCGACGACGACGGTCTCGTAACCGGAGACATCGATGACGGAGGGCTCGATGGCGGCACGTTCCTTTCTCATGGCACGGGGCGCGCCTTTGAGGTACATCCCCACCTTCGAGTAACCCGCAAGGTCTTTTACTTCGATGAGATCGCCGCCGGTCGCGGCAGCGAGCCGTTCGGCCACAGCCCGGGTATTTCCGGTCTCGGAGTGATAGACGATACAGACGGACATACTGAAGCGTACCGTCTTCAGGTATAAAAAAAGAATTATTTCTGGAATTGCGGCATGAACCCGCGGAGTTCCTTACCCACCTGCTCGATCAGGTGCTCCTCGTCCGCTCTTGTCAGCGCGTTGAGGACCGGGCGGTTCACCGTGTTCTCAAGCAGCCATTCCCGGGCGAACTCCCCGTTCTGGATCTCCTCGAGGATCTCCTGCATCGCCGCATAGGTCTCCGGTCCGATGACGCGCGGCCCCCTCGTCAGGTCGCCGTACCGGGCGGTGTTGCTGATCGAGTCGCGCATCTTCGTAAACCCGCCCTCGTAGATCAGATCGACGATGAGTTTCATCTCATGAAGAACCTCCAGGTACGCCATTTCGGGCGCATACCCGGCGTCCACAAGGGTCTCGAACCCTGCCTTGATGAGGGAGGTCACCCCGCCGCAGAGGACCGCCTGCTCCCCGAAAAGGTCGGTCTCGGTCTCCTCGGCAAACGTCGTCTCGAGCACGACCGCACGGGTCGCCCCGATCCCCCGGGCGTAGGCGAGCGCGACGGCGTGCGCCTTACCCGTATAGTCCTGGTGGACGGCGATGAGTGCCGGAACCCCCTCCCCCTCCTCGTAGGTCCGCCGGACCATGTGGCCGGGGCCCTTTGGAGCGACCATGACCACGTCGACGGTGGGCGGAGGAACGATCTGTCCGTAGTGGATATTAAACCCGTGTGAGAACATCAGGCAGGCGTTCTCTCGAAGGAAGGGGCTGATCTCGGTGCGGTAGACGGCCGCCTGGCTTTCGTCGGGAAGAAGGATCTGAATTATCTCGGCGCGCTTGACCACTTCCGCCACAGGATAGACTTCAAAACCGTCTTCGGATGCTTTCTGCCAGCTGTTGCCGGGCCGCAGGCCGACGACGACCTGGCAACCGGAATCACGCAAGTTCAGCGCCTGGCCGCGGCCCTGGGACCCGTAGCCGATAACGGCGATGATCTTCCCCTCCAGGGTGCGGAGGTCTGCATCGGACTCGTAGTATTTCTGCACCATATGTTCTCACTTCTGATTGAACAGCAAACCAGATAAATCTTATATAGGGAGCTCCGGTTGCAGGGAAGGTTATTTTAAGGTTAATGAAGAGAAACCTTATACCTTATACATTACTTGAGGATTTGTAATGGAACTGCCAGATGTCCAGTCCAGCCTGCCGGAGGTCCGTATCAACCTGACCAGGGTGGGTGTAAAAAACGTCCAAAAACTTGTTGAAGTCGCCCGACCCGGCAAGCGACCGGTCATTTTTATCTCCAAGTTCGACGTTTTTGTTGACCTCCCCGGAAGCCTCAAAGGCGCAAACCTCTCCCGGAACTTCGAGGTCATCGACGATGTGTTGCAGCAGGCCATCGACGGAGACGTCAAGGAGATCGAAGAACTTTGCAGCGCCGTAGCGAGAAAACTCCTTGACCGCCACGAGTACGCGGAGCGGACTGAAGTCCGGATGCGGAGCAAGTTCATGGTCCGGCGGGAGACGCCGGTAAGCGAGACGAGCTGCCATGAGGTCGTGAACGTCCACGCCCGCGCAATAGCCCAGAGGAACGACGGATGCCCGATCATCCGAAAGAGCATCGGTGCCGAAGTGACCGGGATGACCGCCTGTCCGTGCGCCCAGAACATCATGAAGGACCACGCCCTGCATGTCCTTGAAAACCTCGGCATGGAAGAGGACAAGATCAATGCGTTCTTCGACGAAGTGCCGATGGCCACGCACAACCAGCGCGGCCGGGGATTCCTCAGCATCGAGACCGACGACGACCAGCACGTCAGCCTTGAGAAGATCATCAAGATCCTCAAGGACTCCATGAGTGCGCGGATCTATGAGCTCCTCAAGCGGGGCGACGAGAGTTACGTGGTGATGGAAGCCCACAAAAATCCGCGGTTCGTCGAGGACTGCGTCCGCGAGATGGCCCGCAAGGTGATCACGCAGTTCCGGTATCTCCCGGGGGACTCCGTGGTTACCCTTAAACAGACGAATGAGGAGAGTATCCACCAGCACAACGCATACGCGGAGCGGAAGGCAACGATAGCTGAACTTGTTGCCGAGATGGATGAAGATATATAATTAGATAATTATTTTTTTAGCAATTATATTTGGTAATGATATCCAATTTGGAGTGTTACAACTTCAAAAATTCGTAATATTTGAGAATGCACTGAAACGAAAGTTATAAACTCTGTTTCTATCATAATCCTTCTTGACGTACGCACGTACGTTTCCAGTACTAAATTGTGTGGTAACACCGGTATAGTGTTTTGAACACCATAATATCGGAATGAGGCGATATATTTGTCGAAAGTTGTAGAGATATCCCCAACAACGAGACACGAAGGCCACTCGAAGCTCGTTCTGAAGGTCAACGATGACGGCATCGTCGAGCGTGGAGACTGGCTCAGCATCACCCCGGTGAGGGGTGTCGAGAAGCTCGCCATCGGCAAGACGATGGATCAGGTTCCGAAGATTGCATCGCGCGTCTGCGGTATATGTCCTATTGCGCACACCCTGGCAGCAACTGAGGCAATGGAAGCTTCCATCGGGTGCGAGATCCCCGAGGACGCAAAACTCCTGCGTTACATCCTGCAATGTGCCAACAGGATGCACAGCCATGCCCTGCATAACATCCTGGCCCTTCCGGACATGTACATCCCCGGAACCGACATGAAGATCAACCCGTTCACCAAAGAAGAACCGGTCAGGAGCGTTGCCCTCCGGATCCAGCGCATCCGTGAGATCGGCCAGACGATCGGCGAGATCGTCGGCGGAGAGGCCATCCACCCGAGCAACCCCCGTGTCGGTGGCATGTACCGAAACATCAGCCCGCGGGCGAAGGCGAAGATTTACGACCTCGCAAAGGAAGCCCGGGCTCTCACGCAGCAGCAGATGGAGTTCATGATCGCGGTCTTCCGGAACTATCAGAGGCGCGATTGGGCCGAAGTCGGCGGCGTCGAAGTCCCGATCCCGAAGGACCTCGGCTACCACAACCAGGGCTACATGGCCACTGCACCGGTCTACGGCAGCTCCAGCCTCGATGAGAACCCAACCTGGTTCCCCGAGCGGTTCACCGAAGTCCGCCCCTGGGACTGGTACATGGGCGAGGTGGAGATTGACGAGGCCGACCCGAACTACCCGGTCGGTGGCACTACCCCCGTAGGAAACAAAGCTTGGCCCCAGATGGAAGCCTGCACCGGCGTCCCGCTCTACGACGGCCAGCCGATCGAGGTCGGGCCACGCGCACGCCAGGCCATATTCAAGAACTACGACGAGAAGGGCACCATCGGCCTCCAGATCGCTCGCCAGATGGAGTTCCCCGAGACCGCTTACGGGATCATCGACGCGCTCGACGCGCTCGACACCTCCGGACCGGTGCTTGCGGACCCTATCCCGCAGGGTGACGGCTCCCTTGGATGGGCCGCAAACGAAGCGCCCCGTGGCACGGATGTCCACCTGGCCCGGGTCAAGGACGGCCGGGTGCAGTACTTCTCGATGCTCGTCCCGACCACCTGGAACTTCCCCACCTGCAGCCGTGCGCTTGAGGGTGCACCCTGGCGGCTTGCGGAAGTCGTCATGCGTGGATATGACCCCTGCGTCTCCTGTGCGACGCACATGCTGGTGATCGACGAAGACAAGAGATTAGTGGCCCAGAAACTCATTCAGTGAGCGTACACGCATGCTATTTCGTGAGATCGTGATCGCAGGATGCGGAAACCCTCTCTTCGGAGACGACGGGTTCGGTCCTGCAGTCGTCGAAGAGCTCAAGAAGTTACAACTGCCCGACAACGTCAAGGTGATCGATGCCGGCCTTGGCGCCCCTCACTTCCTCTTCACCCTGATGGAAGATACAGAGGTGCCGGTGAAGAAGCTGCTCATCATCGATATCGCCGATTTCGGCGCCAATCCCGGTGATGTGACGAAGCTCCGGCCCGAAGACCTGCCGCCGGGCGCCTACCGGGATGCCCATTCATGGGACCTTTCCGAGCCGTTACAGCGATTAAAGGATACCGTTGACATCACGATCATCGCGTGTCAGCCCAAGCGTGTCGCGAGCCAGGAGTTTGAACTAGGGCTCACTGAGGAGGTTGAGGAGGCCATTCCCAAAACAGTGCGTATCGTACTGGAAGAAATTGGGGTAGAATATGGGGCTGCTATCAACCATCAAGGAACGCATCTTTGGGCGTCGCCGGGAGAAGCCGGCAGAGATGCCGGGAAGAAACCCGGAGAGCAAGCCTGAGGTGAAGCCTGCGGCGATCCGGCCGCACGCGAAGCCCGCGGTGAAGCCCTCTGATGTGATTGTAGAAGAAAAGGTGGAAGTTGTACAAAAGGAGGAAAAGCCTGTGGCAGAAAAGATTTCGATAGGTGAATTACACCTGAGCGGATGTACGGGATGCCTCGTGACGCTTGCGGATAACTACGAGGGTCTCTTCAAGCTGCTCGATGACTATGCGGACCTGGTCTATGCACTGACACTGGTCGATGTGCGCCACGTCCCCGAGATGGACGTGTGCCTGGTCGAGGGGTCGTGCTGTCTGGACGACAAACTCTCGGTAGAGGAACTGAAAGAAGCAAGGGAGAAGTCGAAGGTGCTCGTCGCCTACGGCGCCTGTGCGGCTTACGGTAACATAACGCGGTTCTGCCGTGGCGGCCAGTGGAACCAACCCGGTCAGGAGGCGTTCGTGCCGATCAGCGAGATCGTCGACGTCGACCTCTACCTGCCGTCCTGTCCCCCGTGCCCTCAGGCCGTCAGGAACATCGCCGTCATGGCCTACCTGCTCCTGAAAGGCAACGACGAGCAGAAGAACCTTGCAACCGCTTACCTGACGCCGCTGATGCAGCTTGCACAGCGCGGTGATACGGCATGCGGTTGCGACCTGATGTACGATGTCATCAACCAGGGGCTCTGCATGGGATGCGGAACCTGCGCCGGCACCTGCCCGGTCCGGGCCGTGACCATGGAGTACGGCAAGCCGAATGTGAACCGCGACCAGTGCATCAAATGCGGCGCCTGCTACGCGCAGTGCCCGCGGAGCTGGTTCAACTTCGACGTCATGAACAACTACGAGGGCATCATGGGTGCCATCAAGGGAGCCATGCAGTGAGGTGAGAAAGATGGACGTACTCGGTAACTACAAGTCCGTAATCTCGGCGCGTTCGACCGACAGGGACATCCTGAAGAAGTCCCAGGACGGCGGCATCATCACGACGCTCTTTGCCTATGCGCTCGAAGAGGGCATCATCGACGGTGCCATCGTCGCGGGCCAGAGCGACGAGCCCTGGAGACCCCAGCCCGTGGTCGCGACCACGAAGGCCGAACTCCTGGCCGCCGCCGGAACGCGCTACACCATCAGCCCGAACCTCTACCTGATCAAGGAGGCGACCCGCAGCTACGGTCTCGACAGAGTCGGCATCGTCGGGACGCCCTGCCAGATGCAGGCGACCCGGAAGGCCCAGGTCTACCCGATCGGCATGCGGGACGTCGACGATAAGATCGCGCTCGCGCTCGGCATCTTCTGCATGGAGAACCTCTCCTACCAGGCGCTCGAGGCCATGGTCGAGGACCACTGCAACCAGAAGATGGAGTCCGTCAAGAAGATGGACATCGGCAAGGGCAAGTTCACGGTCTACACCGAACGCGGTGCAGTCAGCCAGATGCCCTTGAAGTTGATCCACAAGTACGTGCAGCCCGGCTGCCACGTCTGCCTGGACTACGTCGCGAACCTCGCCGACATCTCCAGCGGCTCCGTGGGCAGCCCCGACGGCTGGAGCACGGTCTTTGTCCGGAGCACGAAGGGCAACACGGTCTGGGACGGCGCCATCGCCGCCGGTTACTTCGAGACGAAGCCTATCGGCGAGGTCAAGCCCGGCCTCGACCTCGTAAAGAAGCTCGCCACGGAGAAGATCACGAAGAACCAGAAGAACGTGGACGCTCGTAAGACGATAGGTCTCAAGGCGGACGGAACCCCCAAGGGTCTCCGGAACCCCTACGAGTCTCCCTGAAACTCTCTTTTTTTCTCACAGGCAAGGGCGCTTCACCGGAGCCTTCTCACTCTCGATTGAGCGGGAGCGTTCGGAGGTCCCGGAAAAGGGAGAAACTGGTGTTCTTTCGAATATTCCGGCGAGTTCCCGAGGTCTTCCGGGAGGTCACCGATGAACCTGTTCCAGAACGGTCTGAGGATAACGATATGACCGACCGTGTAGCAGGGCGACGAAGTGGTCTCTTCCCCGATCGGTCCGTAGAAGAACCCGTCCTGTGTCCCGGTCTCCCCGAAGACCGCGCCGAGGATGATGGCGCGCCCGATCTGGGCGAGGTTGACATCGTTGCTGGTTTGCGGCGTCAGCGGATCGGGATCGGTGCCGTCAAGGAAGACCGTCCCTGTCGGTGAGCGGGGCGGAGCCAGCTTCGGAACGTCGGTAGGGATGCTCGGGTACCTGAACCTCAGGCAATACGGAACCGAAGTCGGCGATCAGCAATTTCTCAATGAGATGATCCCGAAACACCTCAG
>NZ_DANC01000006.1:10178-17562 GCF_002499755.1 Methanoculleus sp. UBA291
GAAACTTTTAGGATGACTTCAACGTGAGGAACAATAACGTCACCGTCTGGACCATGGGCCTTACGATGTCTTCCTCTGGAAGCGTCATCGATGGCAATACGTTCACCAGCCCCGATCCCCTGGAGGGGATCGGGATAGAATTTGCTTCTGCAGCGGAAACCCTGATCGTCAACAACACGTTTGCCGATTATAAACTCGGTTTCTTCTATTCGGGAGGATCGGCGGGAAACAACTGCATCTATCTGAACAGTTTCATTGACAATTGGGACATTGAGCAGAATGGTGCAGACCGGTACAACTCTACCGAACCAGTCCCGTACACCTACAACGGTCAGACTTACTCAAGTCCGCTCGGTAACTACTGGAGCACCTACGACGGGTGGTATGCTGAGGATGCCAATGGAAATGGCATCGGCGATACGCCGTACGGATGCGACGGGTATCCCCTGATGGGACCCTGGAATAACGGGGAGATCACGTACCTCGGGGGGGAATAACTCCTCCCCTGTACGTTGACGATTCCGGGAGAACCGGCCGCTGCCCGAATTGTCGTCGGGGGTTGAGGCGCGTCCCTCCTTCTGATGTCTCTTTTCCGGATGGTGCAAAGGGAGCACTCCCGCAAACAAGACTGGAACAACCCTGTGGAGTTACACTAAAGAAGAGCATGGTGAAACAAATTCAACCTCCGCTTTTCTCGTCTACCGCCGCTTGATTTCTGGATTGTGAAGCGTCCGTGAGCGGAGTGCGGTGAATGGTGCACGTTCCTTTTGAAAAGGGGTGCAGGAGCAATATTACGTCCCGATTCGACAATCTGTGCTGCCGTCGTCCAGTTCGCCGGGAACCGATTCCTCTGGGTCTCGTGATAGGCTGGAGAGCCGGGGGTTCCCGGCGATTGAAAACGCAGAAGCAAAAGAGGGCGAATCACACCGCGAAAAATCGGTTCTTTACCCGGAAAGCCGACGTTGTAAACACCAACTTCCGGGATCAAGGCGCCCGACAACGCTTCGTTCCGATCAAGAGGATATCCGGATAACGTTGAGAAAATCGAGGGTGGGGGCCGCTCCCCCGCCATATCCCATTCACAGCGGCGGGAGATGGCAACGGCTCTCTGTGGTCATAAATTACTGGTGAAGCGCGTGCCGGGTGTTCTATTCAATCCCTGAACAATACCTGATAGGTTGCCGACTCTGCCCCAAAGAAGTTCTTGCAAAATTCTGCCGCCTTCGAAGGCTCGTATTCTTTGCAACTGAAGATATCGAGGTAGGCTGCGTTGGTCTCGTTCGCGAAGTGACCGGAGATCAGCGACGTCTCGATAAGCTGGGTCATGGAGAAACCTGCGACCCTCTCGTTCGGGCCGAAGTGTATGATCTGCGGTTCACCGAACCTCTTCATGTCGATGAGGTCACAGAGTTCGATGATGAACCGGTGAATCTTTTCCGCGTCCCTGATCGATACCGGATCGCATCCTTTCAGGTCCACACTCGTGTACAATCCCCAGCAGTCGCGTTGTCTGAACTGTGCGACGATCTCTGCGTCGCTTACTGCCTCTGCCATAACGTTGCTTGCCACAGCGTTGTTTGTCATTACCTTGCTTGCCATGATCTCACCTTCGAGATGATCTTCTGATCGATTGATCTCTGTAGTTTTCGATAGTTCAGATTTTAAACTTATCCATTGCGCTAATGGAGAATAACGGTTATTTCTCGGTTACGGCGGAGATATTGCAGCGTATCTGAAATTATAACTCATATTTTTGATTGATTTTGAAATTGGTGACTTTACATTGTTTATTTGTCGCCGAGTGTGAAAAATATAGTGTATTTTTCATACCGAGTATGAATTTTTTGAACAGGCACTTTTTCACCTGCAGACCGTCCTGAAGGGGTTCACGGGCGATCAGGGCTTGAGAAAATAATCCTTTTTCAGGTACGGTTTCCAGGTTTCTTTTCGGTGGTGAAAAACCAGTACGGCAGGATTTGAAAACTTTCACTCCCGCACCGGCCGATACCCCGGGCGAAAGGCAATCGGTCGATGACTACGGGAGTGTCCTGTCGGGCTCAAAGGCCGGGCGTATCCCCCGCATACCGCGCACCCCCGGCCCCTCCGTCCGGCACTCGCCGGGGTGCTGCGGGCGGCACCCGCCGCATGCCTCACCGGAGGTGTTTGCTCCCCGCCGCGACCTGTGCAAGCGTCCGCCCGGAGACGACCGACCGCGGCTCCGTCGCAACCGGGTCCCGTCCGGGGTCCGCCTCCGCATCGTCCTTCTTCACGAGCAGCCAGGCCTCGCTCTTCCCGGTCCGGAAGCGGGTGAGGGCATACCCGCCCCGAACCTTCTCGCCCTCGAGCCAGACGGAGATGTGACCCCGCCCGAGCGCCTCGGCGGCCCCGACCTCCCGCCCGCCTTTCTGCGTGAGGTTTCGGTAGGTCCCCCGGTCCCAGACGAGGACCGTCCCCGCCCCGTAACTCCCCGCCGGGATGACGCCCTCAAAGTCGGCGTAATCGAGCGGGTGGTCCTCTGTGGGGATGGCGAGGCGCTTCTCTTTCGGGTCGGGGGAAGGCCCTTTCGGGACCGCCCAGGACTTCAGCACGCCGTCGACTTCCAGGCGGAAGTCGTAGTGGAGCGTGGTCGCGTCGTGCTTCTGGATGACGAAAATCGGGCGGGCGAGAGCGGCCTTTGTTACACGGTCTTCGTCGGGTGTATCCGATCCTGCCATACAGGATACTCCGGCACCACCCCGGATAAGCGTTGTCCCGGTCAGGGGTTCCGGCCGGACGACGGGACAATCCTGATGTTCATCTTCTCCGAACCGATGATCAGGATACCCTCCCCCGGCTGGAAGTTGAGGAGGTCCTTCTCGCTCACCTCAAAGAATTTGGCGTTTTCCTGGGCCTGTTTCTTGTTTTCGGCCCGCATACAAAACTTCACGGCGATGTTTGCAAGGATCTCCTCGTTGAAGTGGGCGATCAATTGCGACGCGAGGATGAGTGAGACCCCGAATTTCCGCATTTCGGTGGCGTATTTGTTCAACACCGCCTTGATCGACGTCTTCGAACCGCTCTTCTGGCTCACCAGGAGTTTCGCCTCGTCGACGATCACAAAAAGCCGGAACTTTTCCCGGTCGTTCTCCGTCCCGCGCGGGATCTCGCCGGTCGCCTGGAGGGTGTAGTAGATCCGCCGGAGGAAGAGGTCCGCAAAGAGGTAGCGCAGGTTCTCCGGGAGGGCGTTTAAGTTGATGTGGGTGATCCCGCCGGAGAGGATCGTGGGGATTGAGATCTTCTCCTCCCCCGAGAAGAGTTTATAATCGAAGATGTCCTCAAGGTAGGCCGGGATCGCCTCGTCCTCGCAGGACATTATCTCGCTCTCGATGTTGTCGAAGTCGAGCACCCGCTTCCAGGTTTCGGTCTTCCCCGTAATCCCTGAGGACCGGTAGCAGTCCTTGATGATATTCTTGATCTTCCTCCGCTGCTGGATACCGAGCGTCGGGAAGTTGATGGAGATGGCGTCGACGAAGTCCGAGGTGGCCCGGAGCGGGGTGATCTCGTCGATCTCCGGGTCGAGTTCCAGCGGGTTGAAGTAATACTGCCCGCCCTCGCGGATCTTGTAGGACCGGACATTCCCCGTGCTCGCGGCCATGTCGCCGTGGAAGTCGATCAGGACGACCGGCATCGCCTGTGCCGCCAGTTCCGCGGCGATGCATCGGATCGTCTCGGTCTTGCCGGCGCCCGAGCCGCCGAGGATGATCATGTGGCCGTTGTTGAGCCTTCCCGGCGACCAGTTGACCCGTCGCCCATCCTGAGCGTGGCCGAGAAAGACGTCGAGCCCTCCGGGGCGGGGAACAACTGTCGGAACATGCGACGGTTCGTCAGAACGCCGCTCCTCTGGAACGGCGTTCGAGCCCCGGAGGTGCGATTGACGATGTTCCGGAAGGACGGAACTGGAGAAGCCCGAAGGTGAGACCGACGGCGGTTCGTCGGCGTCTGATGAGGCAGGGGCGACCGGCTCATCCTCTTCTTCCTTCTCTTCTCCTTCATCGGCAAAGAGGGCGTCGTCCCATTCGTCAACCGCCTCTTTTGCCGGAGGCACGGGCGCTGCGATCGTGTCCTCTTTCGGGACAGGGGGCACCGCTTCTTTTGGGAAGGGCGACTCCACCACCGGTTCCGGTGCCGGCCGCTCGATGACGATCTTCGCGGCAACGTCGGTCATCAGCGTCCGCCCGAGGTCGCGGAGGTGTACATCGTAGAGATTACGGTCCTTGACGATGAACCGGGCGAGGTTAACCCCGTCGTCCTCGCGCACCCCTTCAAGGATGTAGATGGCATCGGTAAGCAGGGAAAGCACTCGTGAGAGTTCGCGACGGTGAGCCGGTAATGCCCGGATACGGTCGTAGTCTTCGCCGCAGGCGAGGTAACGCAGAACGGTGAACGTCGAGTAAAACGACTCGATGAGCATATCGTAGTGCTCCCGGACGCCGGGGTCGATCGTCTCGAGCATCTCCTTGAGGATGTACGCAAACTCCGGCGGGAAGGTATAGACGACACCGTCGGCCCCGCGTCCGTCGAGGTCGTAGGCGTAGGCGAGGACTGCGCACCCCGCAGCCTTGAGCCGGGCAGCGAACCGCTCGCACTCCGAAAACAGGCCGGGGGTGTTATTGAGGAGGAAACCGACGAACGTCTCTTCGGTGCGGGGGAGTGCCGATGGGAAGGTCTTGTTGACGTAGGACCCTTTCACCGTCCCTGCGAGGAGGACCGGGACGACTTCGTTGATCTCGTGAGCCAGGGCCGGGATGTCCAGCGCCCGGATCCGTGCCTCCACAAGCGGCCGGGCGATCGCTTCACCGGCGGGAGTTGCCCGGATCACCGTCGTTCCCTGCCAGGAGACGGACCTGATCAGGTCGACCTGCGCGAGGGCAAAGAGAGGCCCTGAGGTATAGGCGTAGCAACTCTGTTCGACCACGCCCTCCCCTTCTCCCCGGGACGATGCACTATTCTGGGCGATATAGATGTAGAGGAGGGTCTCGACGATGTCGCGGACCTCCTGCACCCTGAAGTCTCGCAGGGATTCGGTGACTGCGGGGGGAAATGATCTCACCAGAGCCGGGGTCTCTGTATCCGCATAGCCCATCGCTTTGAGTGCTTCGACAAGATCTGTTGACACGGGTTCACCAGTGGATGCGTTCTTGCGGCGCCGGGGCCGCTCCCGGGCAGGCACCTGCCGCGTGACGCTCGACAGTACCGCATCGCCCGACACGGGCCAGGGTGGGCAGCCGCTCCGGCGAAGCAGGCAGTGGGAATAGTTTTGCTGTGTGAACTATTAAAATAGGCTGTTTTGCATAAAATCGCCCGCATCCCGAAGAATACTCACATAGCAGAGAGACACCGCCCCCCGTCTCTGATTTCATGCCCTGCGCCCCATCTCCAATGGGACCATCTATTTTCTCCCGAAATTACCAAAAGATCTCTTTAAATCGGCAGATAACTATTATGGTTATAATTTTATATTATGTATATTATATATATCTGTAGTTGAGGTGGGCACCCCGTGACTACCCTTACCGAACAACAGCGCACGATCGTCATCATGATCCTCCTGGGGATATCGGTCTTCCTGACCTACTACTTCCACGCCGTCCTGACGCTCGGGACCGTCTTTTCACATTTCTTCTACATCCCGATCATCCTGACCGCGCTCTGGTGGGAGAAACGGAGTATATTGGTCGCTATCTTCCTCGGGGGGCTTGTCGTCGCGAGCAGCTTCCTCTACAGGCCGGACCTCCTGACCCTGAACGATTACGCACGGGTCCTGATGTTCGTTGTCATCGCCTTCGTCGTCGCCACCCTCTCCGAACAGCTCAAAGGACGGGAACGCGAGGTGAAGAAACAGAGGGACCTCGCGCAACGTTATCTGGATGTAGCAGGCGTCCTGTTTGTCGTTATCAACGCCGACCATACCATCCGGCTCATCAACCGGCACGGCTGCGAACTGCTCGGCTATCAGGAGGAGGAACTGCTCGGGAAGGACTGGTTTACGACCGTCGTTCCGGAAGCGGTCCGGGAGACGCGGCGGCAGATCTTTGACACCGCGCTCGCCGCCGGCACACCCCTGCCCGACCGGCGAGAGAGCCCGGTCATCACGCGGAACGGCGATGAGCTGGTCCTCGCGTGGCAGGACACCGTCTTTGCCGGCGACGACGGCCGGCCGGTCGCGATGATCGGTTCGGGAGCCGATATCACCGACCGGATCCGGGCGGAGGAAGCGTTGCGGGCGGCCCATAACGAGGCAAACCTCTACCTCGATATCATGGTGCACGACATTAACAACGCGAATGCCGTCGCTCTCGGTTACGCCGACCTGCTCTCCGAGCTCCTGGGAGAAAAAGAGAAGCAGATGGTTTGGAAACTTCGCAAAGGCATCAGCCGGAGCATCGAAATCATCCAGAACGTCACGACGATCCGGCGGCTGCATTCCAGCGAGACCGCGACGAGACCCGTCGACCTCGACACCGTCATCCAGGCGGAGATCGCCCACCACCCGGATGCCGGGATCGTCTATACGGGAAAGCCGGTCCAGGTCATGGCCGACGACCTCCTTCCGGAGGTCTTCTCGAACCTCATCGGCAACAGCATCAAGTTCGGGGAGCCCGGGGTCGAGGTCGCCGTCCGGGTCGAAGAGGACGATGAGACGGTCGAGGTCTCGATCGAGGATACCGGACCGGGGGTGCCAGATGAGGTCAAGCCCTCTCTCTTCACCCGGTTTATGCGGGGCACGAATGCCCGGAGCGGGAAGGGACTCGGCCTCTACATCACGAAGATGCTCATTGAGCGTTACGGCGGGAGCATCAGGGTCGATGACCGGGTGCCGGGGCATTCCGGATACGGTGCGGCGTTCCGGTTCACCCTCCGCCGCTACGACCGGCCGTGGGAGCCGCCGACATCCCCCGCTGCACCCGCGGCGGCCGGGCCGATCAGCTGGTCACCGCCAGACCCTGACCGGGTTGAGGGTGGCGTCGATGATCAGGTCAAAGTCGAATGCGTCGAGCCAGCCGGCCCTCTCAAACATCTGCATGAAGCAGATGCCCACGACCTTCGCCCCGGGATGAGCGCCGACGGTCGCCTGCAGCATCTCCTTCACGCCGGGGACACCCGGGACGCCCGGCATCGCAAGCCCGCCCATCAGGACGATCACCTTCGGGTCGACGCGGATCGCATCGCCGGAGACCTGCATCCCGACACCCGCGACCTGGCGGATCACCCTTGCCCTTTCTTCGTCCGCCTCGGGCACATAGACCTGCTCGATGGGGAGGTCCCGGACGGCAAACCCCAGGAGTTCGATAAAGGGGGTGCAGGCGCCGGGGCAGCCGTAATAGACGACCTGGTCGCCCGGGGA
>NZ_DANC01000006.1:17826-22256 GCF_002499755.1 Methanoculleus sp. UBA291
TGCTCTTTTAAGTCCATAAGGTCAGGTTATCGTCGCAGCATATACCGTTTCCGGATGTGGTCTACAGCACCCCGCATCCGGAGAGGTGATAGAGCCTGCGGACCCGTTCGGCCGCCTCTTCCGATACCGCCTTCTGGATATGGATGAGGGCGGTATCGAGGTCTTCTTCCGGCATGCATCCGAGGTCTTCCCGACCGGAGAGGATCTGGTCGGTGAGGTAGCGCCAGTCTTCGTCCGAGAGGCGGCCGGCCCGTTCCGCAAAGTCTTTTTCGTCGACGGCGATGTGATTAGAGACCGGCGGGAGGATCGAGTGGAACTCGTGTCCCGCCTCCGGGCAGAGGATGCCGCTGTATTCGGGGGCCAATTTCCGCAGGATGGCGAAGTCCTTCTCGTCAAGTTTGCGCGTCATGATTCCGTTCACCCCAACCGGCCTTGCAAAAACATTCGTTTATTGCCGGCTCCGAAAGAGGGCAGGCATTTGTTTCTGCTCAAGCGCCCGTCCCTCGCCGTACGAATGGTTGCGACCGGCATGATGTCCCGGGAGAATGTGGGGGTGAGCGGTATTTATCTTGCGGGGGTGAAGGGGGTGGAGCGGGAAGACCCCACCCTTCAGGGTGGGGATGGCACGGCACAACCCAAAGGGTTGTGCCTGTCAGGAAGATGCGGAGCATCTTCCGTGAAGCGGAACCGCCCTTCCTGTAATCAATTTCGATACGATACATTCTTCTATCAATCCATCCAATAATGCTCTATCTGTGTTGCGATAACCAAGCAACCTGGTATCAGGCGCGGAACGCGCCGTTGAGCCTGTGGACCTGCCTCAATGGAGGAAGAATGAAGCAGGAAGCCGCGCCCAAAAGGCGCGGGGTAGTTCACCGTTGTGGGAAGGCGTCCGGAGAGAAAAAGCCGGACCACCTGCCCGAAGGTCTCGCACACCTCCAGACGTCATTGCTGTTCCTCAAAAGAAGCATGAGGACATCGGGGTCGACCCTGCAACAGGGGATACCTTCATTGTTCCCGGAGACTCCCGGGTCTTTCATAACGTCATGCCGGAGAGGCCGGGAGAAGAGGGGTCGGGTGAGCATCGAAAGAGCGGTCGGACGTCTGGAGGCCGGCGATGTGTTCAGGGACTGGCTGGCTGGCGTCCTTTGGGACCGGCTTCCGGAGCCGGACGACGAGGCCCGGGTCTACCGGATAGAGCCGGCGTCGCACGTCGTCTGCCGCTACGAATTTATTGATGCGGGCATCAGCGTGATCGGCAAGTTTTTCGGCGCGCCGACGGGCGCGAAGACCCGCTATGACGCGAATGCGGCGATGATGAACGAGTTTCACCTGCTCCGCAGCATAGCACGGTGGGTCCGCGTTCCCGGCGCACTCGCGACGAACAGCCGGTTTCATGCGGTCCTCGTGACCGAGTATGTTCCTGGCAGAACCCTGCGGGAACTCCTCGCGGCGGGTGAGTCCCTCTACGAACCCCTGACCGGCGTAGCGCACCTGCTCCGTCGGCTCCACGAGAGTACGCAGACCTCCTGCGACCGGGAGCGCGATTTTGCCTACTTTCACGCGTTGCTCGATCAGAACGGCCTTCCGGCACCGGGGAGAGAGAGGTTCGGCCGTCTTCTCGGGGCGTGGCGGCACAGCCCGCGGATCTGCCCCGACGCAGGCTGCGTGGTCCACGGCGACGCCACGCCCGGCAACTACCTCTTCGACGGCGGCACCTGCGCGGTCGACTTCGAGGGCTCCAGAGACCACGCGCACCCGATCCGCGACCTCGGCATTCTCGCTTCCGAGATCAAGGCCTCGCCCGGGTCCGCCCGGGCGGAGGACTATATCGGCCACCTGCTCTGGCACTACAGCAACGGCGAAGAAGAGTTCCGCCGCAATACCGCGCAGCTTCCCTTCTTCATGGCGCTCGGCTATCTCAGGATCGCACGGCTGCCCTGGCGGGCGGCAGAACGTGACTGGCTGCTCGGGGAGGCAGAGGCGTGTCTCGCCGCGGGCCCCGGGTAGCGAGAGTCCTCCATCGATATCCCGATACGATAGAGGCCCTGCAGGCGCTTTTACGCCATCTGCGCCCGGATGTGCTGCACCGTCTCCGGATACCGCTTTCCAAGCCGGCCCTCTTTGAGGTTTTCCTGGATAATCCACCGGATATCTGCGTCATCGAGAGTCGCAAGCTGCCGCAGGTACTCAAAGCCGATCCCGGGGAGGGCGGCGATGACCGGACTGAGTGTGTAGCCGAGCGCTTCCCGAAGCGCTCTGAATGCCTCGGACTCCCTCTCCTTTGCCATATATACGCGGATCAGAGTCTTGCGGTGGAACCGGAACGCGGCCTCCGCGAAGTCCGGCTCGGCCAGCAGGTCCGGTTCGGCAACCCCGGTGATCACGGCCCGCATGGCAGGCCAGGACCCCCCTTCCACCCAGTCCTCCAGTCCCGGGACTGTCGTCTCCCGCTGGAGGGAGAGGAGGTCCCGGATCGCCATTGCCGCCGCCTCCCGGACCCGCCGCCGCGGGTCGACCGCCGCCTCCGCAAGGTGCGCGAGCGCCGCCTCAACGCATTCCGGTGAGAGGGACCCGATCGCTCCGATGCCCCGGACACCGCAGAACGGAAGGAACTCGTGGGGGTCGTCTGTCGGCGCATCTTCCGGGGAGATGCAGGATAACTCGACGCAGAGGGTCCACAGGACCTGGTTATCGTCGGCGTCGGCACCTGCGAACTCCCGCACGGTCTCGCTGAACGCTCCTGCAAGTTCCAGGTTTGCCCGGGGCCCCGGCAGGTTGCTCCCCGCGACAAGGTAGGTGAGAAGATCCTCGGCATTCCCGCCTGTAAGGAAACTCGAGAGGAGCCGGGCAATCTCCCTGATATAAGACTCTTTGCGGGTCATTGTCTGCAGAGATCAATGACTCACAGGCAGTAAAAATGATCGCTACCCGGCGACCAGGGTTGCAACAAAGGCATCAAGTGCCGCGTAGACGTTCTCGCCGTTCCGCGCAGAGATAGGGTGCACCGTCTCTCCGGGAAGGTCCCGGCGGACGGCTTCGGGCACCGCGCCCGGGCAGTCGCACTTGTTCGCCATGAACACGAGCGGCACGTTGAGCGCTTTGAGGTAACTGTAGAGGTGCTGCGTCATCGCGTCTACCCCGGTGGTGGCGTCAACGACGATGATCGCGCCGTCCATTCCCCGCGAGAGGATCTGCCGGACGAACTCGAACCGCTCCTGCCCCGGCGTCCCGAAGAGGTAAACCGCCTTATCCCTCACCTGTAACCTGCCGAAATCGAATGCCACCGTCGTGGGACCCTCGTTTGAGGTCGCTTCGATGTGGCGGCTCCGGGGATCGAGAGCCTGGATGAAACTGGACTTTCCTGCATTGAACGACCCGAATACGACGATCTTGAGCCTGTCTTCTGCCATCACCCTTGTATCTGCACGGAGGCGTTTTAGGGTTTCGTTATGATAACGCCGTAATGAGGGTAAAGACGCCTCCGGACCACTCTTTCGCGAATTGTTTTTCCCATGAACACGATGAGCGAAATAATCACTCGACAGCGCCGTGACTCCACAGAGCACCGCTACGTGATTGTCCGCACCTCTTCCGGTCGTCCTCCCGGCGCTCTCCCGACCGTCGTCACTCAAAACCTTTCGGGTCTCTCAAACTCCGGTTATTGCTGAAAAAAGATATACTGCTAACCCCAAAGTACCGGGTATGGGGTCGGAGGAGACGGACGTCGTCGCACAGGAAGTCATGACCGCCCTGGATACTCTCTTCCTTGCAGAGAGGCGGGCAAAACTCCAGGTTGCTGCTCTTGAAGAGCGGCAGTATCCTCTCGCCGCGACGTTCGGGATGGTCCGGGAGATGGAGGCCGAGAGCGCCATCGAAGAAGCTCTCGCCGGATTTGGTTTCGAGTATTACACCGTCGGCGACGATGCCGAACTCTGGATCTCGGACGAGCACGGGCTGATGGTCTTCCTCTCCTTCACCACCACGGACGGGCGGTATTACAACTACAGGATCGTCGCGTTCGACGTCATCGGCGAGGACAGGGAAGAGGATGCATGACGTTCAGGCGGCGGGGCACTCCGTCGCCCGCCGTGCGCATATCGTGCCGGGTGCTTATATACCGTAAACGACATCTGGTCTGCAGCAGAAAGTAGTGGTGGGATCACAATGGAACGTTCGATAAAACGCCTCATGGAAGATCGAGAGAAGCGATGTGAGGAGAATCTCGGCAAATACATCGAGCAGCTCGGGCACGAGAGCACTCCCTACCGGTTACGGGCGGTCGAGGCGCTGGGGAATTGTGCCGATGCGCGGGCGGTCGAGCCGCTGATCTCCGCCCTCTCCGACAGCGAGAACGAGGTTCGCTGGGTCGCGGCGCAGGCGCTCGGGAAACTCCGCGACGTGCGTGCAGTCGACCCGCTGCTCCCCCT
>NZ_DANC01000006.1:22473-79521 GCF_002499755.1 Methanoculleus sp. UBA291
CTCCCCCTCCTTGCAGACAGGAAAAAAGACGTCAGGCTGACCGCCGCCGATGCGCTCGGCAAACTGCGTGATCCCCGGGCGATCTCCGCCCTCTCCGCCGCTATCGAGGGCGAGGAGGAGCCCGAAGTCCGGACGGCGATCCGCCGTGCACTCCGCGAGATAACCGGCGAGGCGATGGTTCTTTGACCGGAGGAAACGGGCGGGAGAGGCTCTTTCGCTACTACCCGGAAGATTTCGGTGCGCTCCCCGTGAAGGTCGTCCACATGGACCTCACCTTCGACGTCTACGACGGCCACACCCGGGTCGTCTCCGCCCTCACCGCCGAGACCCTTGCGTCGCCGCTTGCATCCCTCCCCCTGAACGCCCGGGACCTGGATATCCTCAACGTATCCGCCGACGGCTACACCGTCGCCCATACCTACGACCGCGGCGCCGCGATCCTCACCGTCACCTTTGATCCCCCCGTCCCGCCCCGGACCCGGTTCACCCTCAACACCGGGACGGTCTGCCGTCCGAGCAGTCACGTCCTCGAAGGGCTCTACTACGACGGGTCGTGCCCCGGAGGAGCGCCCACTCAGATCACCCAGTGCCAGCAGTGGGGGTTCCAGCGCCTGGTCCCCTGCCTCGACGACATGACCGCGAAATGCACCTACACGACGACGATCATCGCCGATGACGAGTATACGAATACCATCTCAAACGGCGACCCGGCGGGGCCGCGGCTTCCCGGCGCTCCCGGCCGCTCCGTCCAGCGGTACGAGAACGTCAAAACCCCGATGGCCCCCTACCTCTTCTTCCTCGGGGTGGGGTGCTACGACACCTGCCGGCGGGAGTTCGAGTATCCCGACGGGCGGACGTTCACCCTCGAACTCCTCGCAAAACCCGGTTCCGACCCGGGTGCGGCCGGGCGTGCGCTTGATATCCTTGCAGACGCGGTGATGTGGGTGCACCTCTTCACCGGCCCCGCACAGTACCGCGACAGAGAAACCCGGAACGAGATCTGGCGCCGGGTGCGGGTCCGGGACGAAGCGAAACGCTCCGGGGACCGGGCAGCCCTCGAAAGATCCCGGGAGGCTCTCTCCCGGCTAATCGCGACCGTAACGCCGGGATATGCCTACACGGGCGCGGTCTACCGGGAGATCGCCATGCAGAACTCGGACTTCGGCGGGATGGAGAACGTCGGGAACACGACCATCGCTGCAAACCGGATCATGCCCGGTTCGGACGTGACCGACCCGGCCTTCGAGTACATGGTCCGGGTGAAGGTCCACGAGTACTACCACAATGAGAACGGCTCCGAGGTGACGGGGAGGAGCCCGTTCGAGATCTGGTTGAACGAGGCGGTGACGGTCCATATCGAGAACCAGTATCACGCCTTCCTCTTCGGCGAAGCCTACTCACGCCTCCAGACCGTGCTCGACCTCCTTGAACCCGAAGCCGGAACGCTCGTCCTCGACCGTGGTGCAGGCTCGATGCCGATCGAGCCGGACGGCTTCAACGATCCAAACGACCTCATCACGGGCGTCACCTACGTGAAAGCTCCCGAGTTCGTCAGGATGATCGAGACGCTGATGGGAAAGGAGACGTTTGCGGAAGGGCTCGGCCTCTACCACGACCGGTTCCGGCATGCGAACGCTTCCCGCGACGACTGGATACGCTGCATGGAAGAAGTCTCGGGACAGGACTTTTCGGGGATGGCGGCGGCCTGGCTGAAGGAGACGGAGTACCCCGTCCTCACCGTGACCCCTGCCTACGATCCCGCAGCCCGGCGGTTCGTCCTCGCCTATCGCCAGAGCCGTTCGCCGGGCGGCCGGACCTGGGAATTCCCGTTCCGGTTTGCACTCGCCGATGCCGACGGCCGGGACCTTGCGGACCGGACCGTCCGGATCGCGGATGAGACGGGGGAGATCCGCCTCGACGATGTCGACAGCCCGGCGTTCCTCTCGCTCAACCGCGGCTACTCCTTCTACGGCAGAGTGGCGTACCGGCCCCCGGAAGACGAACTCTACCTTCAGGTGCAGAGAGACGCCGACCTTATCGGCCGGTTCACCGCGTTTTGTGCGCTCGCCGACCGGGAGATGGTCCGCCTCCTCGAAGACCCGGATGCCGTGGTTTCCGGCCGGTTTACCGACCTCTGCCTCGGTCTCCTCGCCGACGACCGCCTCATGGAAGAAGCGGGCGGCCAATTCCTGACCATCTTCCCGTCGGTCGAAGACGAACGGTTCAGCCACCACTACCGGGCGCTTCACGACGCCAAAAGGAAGATCCTCGCCGCCATAGCCGCACGCGGCCGGGACACCCTCCTTCGCGTCTACCGGCGGGCGGCGGCGGGTGTGCCCGGCGGGTCGGACACCCTGGAGGAAGAAGCCCGGGCAATCCGGCGGCGGCAGAGGAAGAACGTCAGTCTCGCGATCCTCGCCACCCTGGACACCCCCGAAGTCCACCGGCTGATAGCCCGGCAGTTCCGGGACCGGGAGGCGACGGCTGCAACCGACCGGCTCGTCGCGTTTCGGCTGCTCCTCGAGAGCAGCGCACCCGAGCGGCTGGAGACCCTCGCGGCGTTCTCCACCGAATCGGCCAGAAACCCGGTCGCATGGGAGTCGTTCCTCTCCGCGGTCGCCGGGAGCGACTGCGACGACCTGGTCGCCGTCCTCCGCGGGATCGAGCCCTCCCCCGCCTTCTCGATCGAGCAGGCCGACCAGCAGCGGGCGCTCTACGGGCGGTTCGCGCTGAACAGGAAACGGTCGCTTGAGACCGAAGAAGGACGGGCTTACCTTTCCGGGGTGCTCCGGCGGCTCGCCCCGGTCAACGAGTACAGCACCGTCCGGGCCCTGGATGCATTCGCGTTCATCGACGGAATGGAGCCCCGCTATCGGGTGCCGGTCGTCGCGGTGCTCGCGGACCTCCTCTCCTCCTTCGACCCGGGAGCATACCCGTCGGTCTACAACAACGCCCGCCGTTTCCTCCTCAGGGCCCCGGAGGCCGTCCGGGCCTATGAGGCGGAGTACGGGGAGATCCCGGCGCTCCGGGGATTCAGACCCTGAATCATCCGTATTCGAGGTGCAGCCCGACCCCCGTCTCGCGGACATCGGCGACCCGGGCAAGCGCAATCTTCGCCGCAAGGCCGGTGCAGTGACAGGGGTGGAGGGCCGCCGGCCGCACTTCCGAGAAGTAGTCAAGGATTCCCTGCATCTGCTCCGGCGGTGCGTTAAGGAGGTGGAACCCGCCGATGATGTCGGCGATCCGGTCGTCACCGCAGACCTCGCGCGCTTGCTCGACGATCGAGCAGATGCCAGAGTGAGAACAGCCGGTTATGATAACAAGCCCCTCCGGCGTCTTGCAGGCGAGCGCCGTATCGTCGGCGACGGTGTCGTTACGGATACCGTCGGGCGTGTAGATGTAGCCCTTCGGCGGGACCTGCTCGAACTCGAACCGCCGCTCGATCTCGCCGAGGAAGACCAGGTCTTCGGTCAGCCAGAGGGGAGCCTGAGTGAGGAGGACCTTGCCGTGCCGAAAGAGTTCCTCGACCGAGAGGTGGCACCCGACCTCTCCCGCACCGTCGAGGCTCCGGGTGAGGAACGCATCGGGATGGGCAAAGAACGTAGGCTCGACACGCGCGTGCCCTTCGCGGATCGCCTCGGTATGGAGCCTGAGCAGCGCATCGAGACCCCAGGTGTGGTCGAGATGGCCGTGGGAGAGGACGATCTCATCGACACGGAGGAGATCGATCCCCATCTTCAGAGCGTTGGTGACAAGGATGCCCGAGTAGCCGGTATCAAAGAGGACGCGCGTTGTGCCGTCCTCGATGTAGATCGAGAGCCCGGGTTCTGCGAGGAAGTAGTGACCGGTGAGGGTGGTGTTATCCACGAGGACCGTCAGTCTCATGCGTACCACTCCGCAAGAGGGGGCCGGGCCCGGGAGACGGCCGGTATCGTCGCCGTCCCCCGGGCGACGGAGAGGAAGGGCCTCCGGAACGCAGTTCCGACCGTGATCGGGTCCATGCAGATACTGGGATCGTCGTAGTTAAGAAAGTTTCCCGACGGCGAGCCGCTTCACCCGCTCCCTGAGTGCCCGGTTCATTCCGGACAACCGCGCCCAAACGCCGTCATCGTTCAGAAAAAAATGTCTTCGGTATACCAACCAGATTCTCCTTATCCGTATCCGATGACCTTACCCCAGGCATTGTTGATCTTCTTTAGGGCTGATTTCAGGTCATTGGATAGTGCAGACCGCCGAAGGGCGATGGTACCCGAATACGGATACTTCAGGAGACCTTCAGCGCGCCCGGTGACGTGGTAATGATAATACCTGGTGAGGTAGAGTTCTGCATATCCGAGGATACTCTTCATCCGACGCGCAGAGGTAAGGGCCACAATGCGGCGATCATAGATGCATTCGGCGTGAGCATCGAAGAGGCGCAGAGAGAGATCGTAATCCTCCAGGATTGATATATCCCGGTGACCGCCCGCCCTGATGTACACATCTTTTTTTACTGCAAAATTGGACCCTATAAGCCAGTAGAAACCAAATGGATGGAGCAGAAGGTAGTATTGCCGCCATCCCCGTATGAGGCACGAACGAAAAGTCGGGTCATAAAATCTGACCGGCCCCGTGCAGACATCGTATCCGCCGACCGTAAGTACTTCCTGTATCGTCTCCAGCCAGGCAGGGGGATGGCGCGTATCTGCGTCCGTGAACACCAGGATATCACCGTTCGCCGCTTCAGCCCCGTCTCCGCGGGCACCGCCGATCCCGGCTCGCTTCTGGGAGATAACCCGGTCGGCAACAGGTTTAGCGTACTCACGGGTGCGGTCCGACGATCCCCCGTCGACAACGATGATCTCATAGGTCCCTCGCGGAATGCTCTGGGCTACAAGCGACTCCAGACAGTCGAGAATGGTCGCCTCTTCATTGAGTGCAGGAACGATTACCGATATCATAGCGATCAACGGGTGCGAGACAGGTGGTTGTTCATGAGCGTACGGTAGCCCCTTCCAGCGGCCGGAATCAGTAATGTTCGGCAGCCGTAGATCGGATAACCGATGAGGAAGGTAACCATGACGGCAGTTGCGCCAACGTCGATCGCAAACCACCATGAGATCAACTCAAACGCCACAACGGAGAGTACGGCGGTAATGCCGAGGAGGAAAACTCCGTTTCTCAGGCCGATGCCGACAATAGTGGTGCGGGTAGTCCCCAGGTCGTCATGATAGTCCAGAATTTCGTGGATAATCAGCGCTTCGCAACAGAGTAAGGTGCAGACAAGGGCCGATGCTATGGGGAGGGAGAGAAATTCGGCGATTGCGCCTCCTGCAAGGGTATATCCCGCGAGAAACGGCAGTCCGCCGAACATCACGCCGTGGCAGACGATATCCGCTGCAAACCGATCCTTGAACCTGATAGGTGGTGCCGAATAGAGCGTCAGGGCAATCAGACAGAGAAGGATGAAGATGAATCCGGTGCCCGATATGGTGAGGGAGGCAAGAAGCGGTATTCCTACGAGTGCCGCGCACATGCCGACGACCTCTCTCTTCGATATCGATCCGTCGGCAAACGGATTTTTCCCCTGCTTTGTCTTCCCTGGATGGCGTTTGTCAATCTCTGCATCGTACAGATTATTGATCACGAATCCATATGCGGTGACGCAGAAGAAGAGGGCAAAAACCGCGATGAGGCCGGATGAGAGGCCTGCGGCGATGAAAGCCCCGGCAAGCGGAAAGAGCGGATAAAACTTGACCCAGTCTCCTATGCGGAGCATTCTCCTGTATCCCTGTAGTTTGTCCATAGCCGTATGTCTCCTCGTGTAAACGATTACGATCGGGTAGTACGCCGGGTATCCTGCTCTGTCAATCCCGGAAAACCGGTTGACGCCGGCGGATGACCGTGGAGCCGCTCTCGATTGCGATTCTATGTTCCCTGCCGGACCCTGCAGTCTCCCTCCTTCTGCGCCATTCCGGACCACATTGAGGCAACCGCCTGTTCAATAGTCTCTTCGACGCCGCTCTGCAATCTGCCGAAGAGATACAGGTGAATGAGCATGAAGTTCGGGCACCAGAAGTTCGCCAGAAACACCTCTCTGTTGATTCCTGTCAGTATTCCCCGGGAGATACCTCTCTGGTAGAGTTCATCGAGGGCAGAGAGATGGAAGGATATCTTCTCTTTTGCCTTGTTTGTGATATTCGGGGAGGAGGCGAACCGTTCGAAGAAGAGGGCCTGTTTCGGATGTTCAAACATCCAGTGAAGCACCTGTCGTTTGACATTTTTGATCTGTTCTTCCACAGGGGTTCCCGGACGAATAGCCTCGTCCACCACATCGGCGAGTGCCCGGTGGATGGAGGAGTAGAGTGCATCGATCAGATCTTCTTTCGTCCGGAAGTACCGGAAGAGGGTTCCTGCCGAGACTCCGGCACGGTCCGAGATCTGCTGGGTCGGTGTTGCATGAAATCCCTGGATCGAGAAGAGATCGATCGCTGCCTCCATCAACGCCTTCCGTTTTTCTTCCGATACGGGCCGGCTCATACGGTTGTCTCCGTCTCCCCGATATTTCAGGGAACCCAATACTATCTTCACTTCCCCACTTAAATAAGTGACTACTCAGTCAATTGACGCCGCAATCTCCAGCCGAAAAAAATGTACTGCAATATGGGTTCCATAAGGAAACCGTGAGCGATGAGGGCCGCGTTATCCCCGGAGACCATCAACCTCATGGGCGGCACCCGCCCGGGGATGTCGCGGTTACGACGGTCTCCCGGAGGCGGCTCGCTCTGCTCGCTCCTTGAGTGCCTGATTCATGAGCAGAAAACCCTGACCGGTCGCCCGGAAGCTGCCGGTGAGGTCGAAGACGGGCACCAGCAGCCCGGTGAAGACTTCGGCCTGGATGAACCGGGACCCGTCACCCTCCCGGACAATGGTGAACCGGTGTTCGCCGTCAAAAAGCCCCGCGATCAGGACCCGGCCGATCCATCGGAGTTCTCGGTCTTTTGCGACCCGCAGCACCGTCGGCCGAAACCGCATGCTCCCCCGTTCCGGAGGCCGGATCTCGACCGAGAGGCGCGTTCCCACCCAGGGTTTCCCCTCAATCGACCGGATGAACGGGTTCCACGCGGGGTAAGAGGCAAAGTCGGTCAGTACACGCCAGACGACCGCGGGCGGTGCGGCAATGACGGTCTCGGCCCGAACTTCCCGGACCAGGACCCTGGAGGGGGCGGTCATGCTCTCTCCTGATCCCCGGGAGAAAGAAAAGCCTTTCCTCCCCGGGATCAACCAGAAACAGGGAGTGCTCCGGGAGGCGCCGTAACACACCGTCTAGCGGCGGATCGCCCCGCCGCGGACGGCGGGCGCCCGGGCCCCGAGACTGAATTCAGCGAGAACTCGTCGGCAGGTGCAGTGGCCGCCGAGATGGCAGACGGCGGCCCGCGTCACCTTGAACCGGACCGGGAAGTCGATCCCGGGGATCATCTCCGGGAGGTCGCCGAACCCCACCGTGATATGCGGAGAGTAGCGCTCGTACGCGGCGGTCTTCGGGAACCGAAGGAAGCAGTCAACAGATAGTGCAGACACCTCCTCTGCAAACATCGGAGGCCCGGCCGGAGGCGCCGAACGGGACGTTACGGTGTTCATCACGGTCTTATGAAAGAGCTGGAGGACTTCCGTCCGGAGGATGTGAAACGTGGAGACCGTCTTCCCCGTCTTCGTCCGGTGTTTTGCGACCGTATCGGCGGCCAGGGCCATGGGGGAGCATTGCCGGGTAATCCGACCGATCTTCGCGGTTATCTCCGGGAGGTCCTCCCGCCTCGCCGGGAACATCGCGACCGAGATGTGCGGGAGAGAGTTCTCCCGGTCGAGGCGTATGCCCCCGCCGGGGTTGCCGGCGAGCAGGGTCCGGTTGGCGCCGATCGCCATATCCATGACCGGTCCCGGCGGCAGGAGAACGACATCGAGGGCGACTGTATCGGGAAGTTCATGCATAAGGGGCCGATCTGGCGGCAGGGGTAAAAAAGGGTTTCCTCCGGAGACCGACACCCCGGTGCCGACTTTTCACTCACCACTTTATACCGAAGACCGGCTCTTCCTCGACCAGGTTCGTGATCCGTCGGACACTCGCCTCCATCGGGATGTCTTCCCCGCTGCAGAGTTCCTGCTTGAGTTGCTCCAGTCCTACCGCCACCGAATCGTCCTTCGACCGAACACCGCTTACCGTCACCCGGAACGTCAGCGTCACCAGCCATTGGGTCGTCTCCATCTCTTCTCCCCCTCGTAACGTGGCCGGGTATACCGCCGGGGAACATAAAGACAGCTCACGACCGGAAGGCTGTTCCAGGTCGCCTCCGGATAACCGTGCGGTCCCCTCCCGCCGGGAGCGGCTATGCAACAGCAAAAAAACGCAATAGACGGATTGGTGAGAACGGAGAGGCAGCAGCACGACGCTATGAAACCCAGGTTATAAGACGTATAGAGCGTTGCACCTTGAATGGAGGCATGGTGCCGACTCGTCCGGTCAACCGATCCTGCTGACCCCCCATATCTCAATGACAATATACTATATCTGTAATAAAAAATGGTTTCGGCCATACCGTCCCATCGTGCCGCCCGGGTTCGAGGTTTGATCGGGCACAATGGATAAATATAAGCATCGGGATTCTTGAGTTCCAGAGGGTCTGGTCCGGGAGAGAAACGAGATGGTCTCAAAGTCCGGGGCTTGCGTCCGGGGGGGCATGGTAAAGAGGCGGGCAGGCGGTGTTGTCGCAAGCGCACTCATTGTCGTCCTGGTGCTCGTCCCGGCAATAGCAACTGCACAGGCCCCAACGGTGTTCGTCTCCAACTACACCGTCACCCCCGCCGTCCTGATACCCGGAGACGAAGGGACGATCACGGTGGTCCTGTCGAGTACCGTTCCTGCCGCCGCGGGGTCGCCGGTCGATATCCGGGTGGACCCCGGGACCGGTGAGACGAACAGATCGCCGGAGACGCCGGAAAACGCCTACATCGAGAACGCGCTCCTCGTGAGTGAAGGGATCGATGTCCTGACCGGGAGCTTCCAGGATATCGGCGAGATCGGTCCCGGCCAGTCTTTTCCGCTCACCTTCCGGATACGCGCCCCGGGAGAGGAGGGGATCTACTTCCCCGAGGTCTGGGTCCGGGTGCGGGATGGAGCCGGCGTGCGCTACCCGATACCGGTGAACGTCAACTCGGCGTACGCCCTGGCCAAAAAGCCCGCGCTCAGGGTGGAGAGGACCGTCCCGGAATCCGTCGATCCCGGTTCCCCCTTCAACGTCACGCTCACGCTTCATAACGACGGCCGGGCGAGCGCACGAGACGTCGCCGTCAACATCAACGTAACCTCCGGGGCGATCACCCCGAAAAACTCGGAGAACTACTACATCCCCGAACTTGAAGCAGGGGGAGCGGCGGTGCTGAACCTGACCTTCGATACCGACACCAACGCCCCGCTCGGACTTACGCCGATCCCGGTCATCGTCGACTACCGGAGTGCCGACATGGCGGCGTTCCGGCAGGCGGCGACGATAGGTGTCCCCATCGTCGGCCGCGCCGAGATAGGTCTCGCCTCCATCAGGACCGAACCCTCCCGGATCGTCGCCGGAGATCCGGTAGACCTGACGATCCGGCTGGAGAACACGGGGACGGCGGACGCAGAGTCGGTCCGGGCAACCGTCGAGAACCTCTCGCTCCCGGGTTCAAAAGAGGCGTTCCTCGGGACGATTGAACCCGGAAACGACGGTCCCGCTGTCTTCACCCTGCAGACCGATGAAGCGGGGGTATTCGACTACACCCTCATTGTTCAGTATACCGACGACTACGGGGCGCACACAATCCGCCAGGCCCTGCAGGTTGTTGTTGCAGAATCAAACCCCTTTTCGGTGATCGCTGTCGCGGCAGCCGCCCTCATTGCCGTCGTTGCAGTCACGGTCCTCTGGTACCGTAGGCGAAAGGAGGAATGACCGCTGTGTTTGCAGGCCTCAAGGTTTCTGCATTCCTGGCGTGGAAAACCATAGAGCGCGGGAACACGGGGACCCTCGCCCTCACCATCATGATCATAGCCCTCATCTTCGTGAACCTGATTTTCCTTCCCTCCATCATCTCCGGGGTCGTCGAGACCTTCAACACCCAGTCGATCGACTTCGATCTCGGCAACATCGTTGTCGAACCCCGGGAGGGCAGTCAATACATCGGCGGCGTGACCGGTCTCCAGAAGAAGATCGAGCGGGTCCCGGGGATCATCGGCACGTCGCCCCGGATAGCCGTCGGAGTAACCCTCTTCTACCGGGGCAGCAACACCGCAAGCACGCTCTACGGCATAACCCCGGAAGACGAGCGGTCGACGACGAGGATCGCCGACTTCATGACCGAGGGGGAGTTTCTCGCAAACGGGGATACCGACGCCATCGTCATGGGTGCGATCCTCGCGGGAAGGGAGGGGGAAGAGGGCGGAGGTCTCCCATCGCTTGAAGGAGTGATGGTCGGGGACTCGGTGGAGGTGGCCTACCCGAACGACGAGACGCGGACCTACCGGGTGAAGGGGATCTTCGAAACGCAATCTTTTGGCGTCGACACGGCGGCCTTCGTTACCGGGGACGAGGCGAGCGAGGTGCTCGGGCTTCATGACCAGGCGTCCGTGATCCTGGTGAAGACCGAAGTGGACGGCAGAGAGGAGGGCTACAAGAGGGAACTCCTCTCCTACGGCATCCAGGAGGAGGTATGGACGTTCCGGGAGAAGACCGGGGGGGTTCTCGACCAGGCGATCCAGAGTTTCAACATCATCAACACCATCTCGACACTTGTCAGTCTGATCATCGCCGTCGTGGTGGTCTTCATCGTGATCTTCATCAACACCGTGAACCGGCGGCGGCAGATCGGGATCTTGAAGGCGATCGGCATCGACCAGCAGATCATCATCAATTCCTATGTCCTCCAGGTGCTCTTCATCACCGCTGTCGGGGCTCTGGCCGGGATCGTTCTCGCCGCCGGCATGACGGCCTATCTGACCGCATACCCGCTCGTCTTCCCCGGCGGTCCGGTCTACCCGGTCGTGGAAACCTCGGCCGTCCTCCGGAGCATAGCAAGCCTCTTTGCGGTCTCGGTGCTGGCCGGCTATATCCCTGCCTGGCAGGTCGCCCGGGAAGACATCCTTTCCGCAATCAGGGGGTAAAAAAGGTGATCGTCGCAGAGGACCTCACCCGGGTCTACACTATGGGGAGAGTGAAGGTCCGCGCCCTCGGAGGAGTCTCGCTCACAGTCGCCAGAGGAGAGTTCGTCGGGATTATGGGGGCGAGCGGCAGCGGCAAGTCGACGCTCCTCCACATCCTCGGACTCCTCGACCGCCCCGACTCCGGCAGCGTCACCATCGACGGGACCGACGTCCTCGCCCTCTCCGATCACCGGCGGACCCTGTTCCGGCTGAACCGGCTCGGCTACGTCTTCCAGGACTACGCCCTCATCGGCGAACTCACGGCACTCGAGAACGTTTACCTGACGTCGCTTGTCCGGGGGGACCAGAAAGAGGAGTATCTCGGGAAGAGCACCGAGATCCTTCGCCGGGTCGGTCTCGGCGACCGGATAAACCACCGGCAGAGCGAACTCTCGGGCGGGGAGCAGCAGCGAGTGGCGATAGCCCGGGCGCTCGTGAACAACCCGAGCATCCTGCTCGCCGACGAGCCCTGTGCGAACCTTGACAGCCAGACGTCGAAGAGCATTCTTGACCTCTTTGCCCGGTTAAACGAGGAACTGGACCAGACGATCGTGATGGTCTCGCACGAGGACTGGCATAAGGAGTACTTCTGTCGGGTCGTCACCCTGCGGGACGGGCTGATCGAAGAGGTGACGGAGTGCAGGAGGGCCTGAGGTGCGCCACGACGCCGGAACAGTCAACAATCCGGTACTACGGCAGATGCATCTTTTGAGGATTATAGGAATGCTTTTATCGTAATTACACGACCTTATCATATGGTTCAGGAAAAGAACATCTACGGCATCCTGATTGCAGGATTCCTGGCAATCTGCATGCTCATGGCCGGCTGCACATCGCAGCCGACGGAACCGGGGAACACGACCGCAACACCCACGCCGTCAACGACCGCGACAACAGCGGCAACGACCGCAACACCCACACCGGCGACAACCACGGCAACAGCAACTTCGACCGCGACACCCACGCCCGCTCCGGCGGAGTACGCCTTTAATGAGACGAACAACAACGAGACCGTCACTCTCCCGGCCGGAAGCGCTGTCACCATCAGCCTCGCCGAGAACCCGACGACCGGATATGCGTGGAACGTTACCTCGTCGCGCGGTCTCTCGTACGTGAACGATACGTACAACGCACCGGAGACCGAACTCGTGGGCGCCGGCGGCGTGCATGTATGGGAGTACATCGCGTCCGAAGCGGGTTCCGCTGAGTTCTCCGCGGTCTATAAGCGGCCCTGGGAGAACGAGACCGGAAACGAGACCACTTTCTCGATGGCATTCACCATCGAGTAATCTCGCAACCCTCTTTTTCTCTCATCCCTTCAGCACGCCGGGTTTTCGTCACCCGAGGAACTTTCGTCGATGCGCCGCCTGCAGGACGAGCGAGGTCAACGTCCCGGTCTCGTTCGCGCGAAGCGCCCGGGCGATTGCGGTCGTGACCCTGGTATGCTCCTCGTCCGGCCCGACGTCCACCAGGTCGGCAACCCGGGCCGCAAGTTCCGGGGGGACGAAACCGGTCTCTGCGTTGAGGAAACGGGAAGCAGCCCGCAGGTCTTCATCGAAGTTGACGTAGGTCTTCCTGATGAACGCGAGATCCGCGTCGTCCAGAGCATCCAGACCGAGGACCTCGGGAGGAAGGCCGATGGAGTAGAGGGCGGCGGTGAACTTGATTGCCCTCGGCAGGGTGATCCCGCCGGTGCTCCGCGCGTACCCGAAGAGACCGATATGCAATTTTCGTTTCCGCCGCTCGGGAACATACCGGGCAACCCGGTTGATCAGGGAGGCGAGCGGTCCGAGCCGGCGCTCGTATGCCAGCGTATACCGCTCTATCAGGTCCAGCGCCGCCTCTTCGTCGACCGGCCGGGGCTTTTCGGGGTTTCGCTCCTCGAGTCTCCTGACCGCGTTCCGGGCCTCTTCGAGTGGATAATCATACTTGAACGCCGACTGAACGGTAAATGTGTGGACGCTCGGATACTCGGCGATAACCCGGTCGACGGTCAGGGGAGAGAGGCCGCCCCTGAAGGGAGCCGAACCGACACCGATTATCGGGTATATCCGGGTTTCCGTCTCTTCCGAGACCTCCCAGAGATGCCGGAGCGCGATCTTGTTCAGGAGAACCGCACTGACGAGCCCGTAGTTCATCGCCGGGTCGGACCGGGCAAGAAAGACACGCTGGTCGGCGATATCCTTGTCTTCGAGGTAGCGCCGAACCACGTTGTGCGCGTCCAGCATGTGGTCCATCTCCTCAAAGAGCGGGATCACGTTGATCCGATCCGGTCGGAACCTCCCGATCCAGTCTGCGATGGTCATGTTCCCTTCTCCGAGGCGTCTCTCCTGTTTTCCGACGACGATATCCGTATAATAACGGTAGATATTATCGATGGCGACGTGAGACGCCGTCATCGGCAGAATCACCTCAAATATCGGGGGACACTCGTCCCCATAGAAGAGGCAGGCCGTATCAAACGACCGCGGGATGCTTTCCAGTGTTTCGAGGAGAATTTTTGCCTCGGCCGTCTCCACTTCGGGGTTCGGGACCCGCATCGTCAGGAAGATGTCTCGTCCGAGTTTCTTCTCCCGGAAGAACGTATCATACCGGGTCAGCAATTTCCTGACTACAAAGTTGTCGACCTCTTTTCCTTCACAGTCCCACATCTGCTCGCTGCATCCCAGGTGGGAATAAGCGTAGTACGCCTCCTGGACTTCGTCTTCTCCGCCAAGGTCCGGACTCTCGGCGAAGAATGGCAGGTTGACGTTGTCAGGATGCTGGGTGCTCATGCACTGCGGTATCCGTATCATCTCTTCATCTTCCCTTGGGCGATTCCTTCCCTCATAATCATTTTGGAGTCCAAAGTCGATAGCCCCGCGGACAGATGTCCGCATACCTCGTTTGAGGGGTCCACTCCCGGAACGCCGGGAGAAATATGGCTGAAGTTGCGGGCCATATACGTCCGCAGGCTGCCGTCAACCCGCCGGCATTTCGGTGTCGGATCGTTCCAGGTCAGGTTCGGTCGGATGTGACATGGGGCCCTCCCGGGGAGGGGTAGTTGACGTCCCCCTGTCAACCCCATCTCATTCTACGGTTGACAAGAAAGGTCTTCCGGAACGCCTCTCTCCCTCCCGGGAACCCCGTGCGCCCCGTTCGGAGGTCATCACGGCACCCCGCCGCGAGATATCCGCTCTCCATTCGCATCGATGATGCGGTCGGGGATGGGGGACGGGATCGACCACGGCCCTCCGGCAATTCCGGCAGGCTCAACCGGAGAAAGACCCCGTTACCCGGGGCGTTTCAACACGTATATATATTCCGGGAACAAGGGTGAACGTATGATGTATGAGGGAACAGTACCCAGGCATCTCCTCATTATCCTGACGCTCCTTGTTCTGGCGCTCGTCGCCCCGGCAGCCGCACAGGGTGCGGTAACCCGGGCGGTACAGCCCGGTGAGACGATTGAGGTGGGAACCGAACCGCTTATCCTTGATCTCGTCAACCTCCGCAACCAGGATACGTTCAACCCCGTCACGGAGCTCAGGCACTACCAGAGTGATGACACCACAAAGAAGATTGTACGGGTCGTCGGCGTGCCGAACGACGGTTACTTTACGATCAACGCCCATACGCTCGGGGGAAAATACGGGCGTTATTTCGCGTTCAGCAGCAAAGACGGCTTAATTCAGCAGCACAGCATCAAATTCGCCCCCGCACCGACGGTTACGGCCACGGAGTCGGAGACCACCGCTACGGTCACCACCACAAAGACACCGGCTGAGACGACACCGGAGACGACAACAGCGGCTCCGACAGCGACGCGGGCATCACTCCCGGGATTGATCGCGATCGTCGCGATCGGCATCTGCGGACTGTTCGTGGCGGTGCTGAGACGATAGATCGGCCCGGATCGCGCCCTGATTTCGTGACGGCGCCGTATTGAACACGAACCCACTGATGCCGTGACTGTTTTATAGCGGTTGGACGTTCCTCACTACAGGCACGTCCACTCCGCCTCGATTTTTCCGGAAGGGCACGTGATAAGCAGCAACGAAGAGACTTCCCGGCCTTCGGCTCGATCATATGCCCGACGCCACGGAGGGCCGCCGGCGATCGCCGGTTGCCGGAGAACCGGACGGGATCGTCTGGAACGACGCCCGGAACGGGACCCGGGACATCCATGCCGGCACCCCCGACAAAACGGCCCCCTCCGCACCGGAAGGACCCGCCGGGACTTTTGCCCCATCCACCCCGGGGCCCGTCACGACGCCGATAATCCTGCGGTCAAAGCCGGACCCGATGATGAAACCCTCCAGAAGGACTTCCGCCGGAACCGGAGGCCCCGGCAAGCGCATCCGCTCGCGCGGGAAAACCAAAAAAAGAGGGTATATCGGGATTTATTACGCCAGGTAGTCGTCCGGCCGCGGGATCTGCTCCTTCAATCCCTTGCGCCGCCGGATGCTCTTGACCACTTCGCCTACGATACCGGCGGGAACCAGCTCGAACCCGGCAAATTCCGTGCTCCACATCGCACGTCCTTCAGTAGCGGATCGGACGTCTCCGGCAAACCCGAAGAGTTCGGCGACCGGTGCCTTGCCGATGATGGTCATCGTGTCGCCTTCGCTCTGCATATCGAAGACCTGGCCGCGCCGGCCCTGGATCTGCGAAGTTGCCGCACCCATCTGCTCGCTCGGGACCGTGATCTGGATCTTCTGGATTGGCTCAAGGAGCGAGTCGCCGCCCAGCAGCAGGCCCGCCTTGACGGCGCTCCTGACCGCCGGAATGACCTGGGCAGGACCGCGGTGGATGGCGTCCTCGTGAAGTTTCACGTCCACCAGCCGAATCTTCAGGTTCTGGACCTGCTCATCGGCGAGCGGGCCGCCGCGGAGCGCTTCACGCCAGCCGTCGAGGATCAGTTCCATCGTCTCGTTGAGGTACTGAATACCCTTCGTCATGTCGATGAACATGTTGGTGCCCTCGATTGCCTTGACGTTCTTGGCCTCTTCTTTGTCCATACCGGCGGCAACGAGGATATCACGCCGCTCGACCGCCTGCTGGTTCATCGTGACCTCGCCGTCCAGGATAAGCTTCACGATCGCCGGGTCCATCGGCTCGAGTTCGAGGTAAAACCGGTTGTGGCGGTTCGGCGACTTTCCTTCGACCGGGCCAGCCCGACCCGTGATCGTCTCGCGGTAGACGACGATCGGCGGGGAGGTGAGGATATCGACGCCTTTGTCGCGCCTGATGCGGCCGGTGATGATCTCGAGGTGAAGCTCGCCCATGCCGCTGATCAGGTGCTCGCCGGTCTCCTCGTTGATCGAGACCCGCACCGTCGGGTCTTCCTTCGCGACCTGGCGGAGGACCTCGACGAGCTTCGGAAGATCCTTCATGCTCTTCGCCTCGACGGCGACGGTCATGACCGGCTCGGAGTAGTGCTGCAGCGACTCGAAAGGCGTCATCTCAAGGAGCGTCGTAACGGTCGAACCGACGATGGCGTCTTTCAAACCCGTCACAGCGGCAATGTTGCCGGCGGCAAGTTCTTCCACCTCGACCCGCTCGGCACCCATAAAGATGCTGACCTGAGCAAGACGGTTTGCACGCTTTGCCGCACCTATAATATAGCATTCGGTACCCCGGCGGAGCGTCCCCGAGAAGAGACGGCCGGTGGCGACCTCGCCTGCATGCGGGTCGAACGAGATATCGGTGACCATCAGGCAGATGGGCCCGTTCGGGTCGCAACCGAGCATCGCTTTCCCCTCGGGCGAGGTGTAGTCGCCGTGCCAGATGATATGAATACGCCGCTCCTGGGCCTGAATCGGATTTGGCAGGTGCTTGACCACCATGTCGAGGAGCACGGCGTGCAGGGGGCTGTGCTTCGCCAGCCACTTCATGTCGCCGGCGTTGCACTTCTCATAGACGTCCTTGAACGAGACCCCGCTCTTCTTCATGTAGGGAACGGAGACGGCCCAGTTGTAGAGCGCGGAACCAAAAGCAACGGTGCCCTTTGCGGCATCCAGCTTCCAGCCTGCGTTGTACATCTTCTCGTTCATGCCCTTGATCAACTTGTTGACCTTGTCGATCACCTTCGCAAGGCGGATCTGCATCTCCTGCTCGTTCACCTTCAACTCGTTGACCAGCCGGTCAACCTTGTTGATGAAGAGAACCGGGCGGACACCCTCCTTCAAGGCCTGCCGGAGCACCGTCTCCGTCTGAGGCATGGTACCCTCGACCGCGTCCACAACAACGACGGCACCGTCCACCGCACGCATGGCGCGCGTCACGTCGCCGCCGAAGTCCACGTGGCCGGGGGTATCGATCATGTTGATCAGGTACTCCTCACCGCCGTACTCGTGGACCATCGAGACGTTGCTCGCGTCGATGGTGATGCCGCGGGCCTGTTCTTCCTCGTCGGAGTCCATGAAGAGTTGTTTGCCGGCGAGTTCCTCGCTGATCATGCCTGCCCCTGCAAGCAGGTTGTCTGAGAGCGTTGTCTTTCCGTGATCAATGTGGGCGACGATACCGATGTTCCGGATGTGCTCCGGCTTGTCCATCAGTTCCGTCACCCGCTCTACCATCTTCTTTCGTCGGGTCATAGAGTACACCAAAAAAAATAATCCGGGATTTTTAGCGGGCAGCCTTTGCGATACGTTCTCTTTCTTCTTTCTTCGAAACGGCGTAGGAACGGGCGTCGCCGTTTGCGGCTGCGATCAGCTCTTCGGCAAGCGCCTCGCTCACGCTCTTCTTCTTTTTGTGGCTCGCCTGCTGGACGCCGTCGGTGATGAACCGCAGGGCGGTATCGACACGCCGCTGGGGCGCGGTGTCGACCGACTTGGGGACATTGATGCCGCCGTACTTCAGCCGGACGGTCTCCTCGCGGGGCCCGGCGTTCGCAACTGCATCCACCAGCACCTGGACCGGGTTCTTCTTGGTCTTCTTATTGACGATCTCGAAAGCATCCCGGACGATGCGGATGGCAAGTTCCTTCTTGCCGGTGTTCTTCTCGGTCTGCATCAGTTTGTTGATCAGGCGCTCGACGATCAGCATGTTGCTCTTGTTGAACTGCTGACCGACAAGCTTGCCGCAGGAGTGCGGCACGATCATCGTATGCAGGTTCACGTAACGGGCAAGGCTCGGGTCCTGGATCTCCACCTCGCTCATATCCCAGCGGTTAAAGAGGAGCTGCCGAGTCTGCATTTCGGTGTCGGTTCCTGCTTCTGCTGCTTCTGCCATTGCTCACTTACCTCCGCGGCTTCTCCTTCCTTCCGATGACCATTTCATTCAGACTGACATTGTTCACTTTGGTCACGACGAACCGGACACCGGGGATATCACCCATCGACCGGCCCAGCCTGCCGCCGATCCCCTCGATCTCGACCTCATCGTGCTCGTCGATGAAGTTGATGGCACCGTCGCCGACGGCGAATGCGGTCACCTGACGACCGTTCTTGATCAACTGCACGCGGACGCACTTGCGGATAGCGGAGTTCGGCTGCTTCGCCTCGACACCCACCTTCTCAAGAACGATCCCGCGGCCCTGCGGAGCCCCTTCAAGGGGATCAGATTTCACGTCGAGCCCGAGCTGGCGCCGTGCGTAGACGGTGTCGTGCCACCGGTTCGCCTTTGCGTCGCGCTTCAGTTTTCGGGCTGCAAATTTTCCATTTCCCATCGAATACCCTCGTACCGGTTGAATTTGTAGATAGGAGCAACTCCTGGTGTGCTATAAAGCAACGCGCGTTACGGATTTATATATTGTGGAACCCGTTTGCACGCCGATCTTTCGCCGTAGATATTTGATCGGGAGCTGATATAATATTATATCCTGGCAGGCAACCTTCATTGATGATAATCCGGATATACAAGGAGGTTTTTTTCGAGGCAACCCATCGCCTGATCCACTATCAGGGGAAGTGTTTCCGGCTGCACGGCCACCAGTGGCGCGTAGAAGTCTGGATAGAAGGGACGGCCGATGAGCGCACCGGGATCGTCCTTGACTACAACTGTATCAAAGAAGTCGTCGGGCGGTTCGACCACCAGGTGATCTTAAACAAAGACGACCCGATGGCGGCGAGCATCGAAGCGTTCCACCCGGTCGTCACCACCCCCGGCGACCCGACGAGCGAGCTCCTCGCCGGCCTCATCGCAGAGATGATCGACGCCGAAGCCGCACGGCAGGGGCGCGATGCCCGCGTAGCAAAGATCCGGGTCTGGGAGTCGACGACCTGTTACGCAGAGCGCACCTATGCTCGTCAGTGAAATTTTCCGGAGCCTTCAGGGGGAGGGACCAAACCAGGGACGGCCCTGTACGTTCATCCGGCTCTCCGGGTGCAACCTCCGGTGCGCCTGGTGCGACACCGCCTATGCCAGGGAAGACGGAGAAGAGATGAGCGTCGGGGAGGTCCTCGACCGGGTATGGCTGCTGAACGGAAAACGCATCTGCATCACCGGCGGAGAGCCCCTCCTGCAGAAGGAGGAGGTCCTCGAACTCCTCCGGAAGTTCGGTCTTCACGGGTATGCCGTCGAGATCGAGACAAACGGCACCCTGGATTTCAGGGACCTGCAGCCCTACGCCGCCGTCTGTATGGATGTCAAGTGCCCCTCATCGGGGGAGAGGAGCGATCTCGCGCTCCTCCCCTTCATCACTCCCCGCGACTGCGTCAAGTTTGTGGTGGCGGACGAGGACGATCTTCTCTATGCACGGGCGGTGACGGCACAATGTGAAATCCGGGGCGAGATCATCATCTCGCCGGTGGAAGGGGCCGACTATCGCGCCGTCGCGGACTACATCGTCAAAGAGAATCTTCCGGTGAGGTTTCAAATGCAACTCCACAAGATCCTGGGGATGAAATGATGAAAGCGGTCTGTCTTCTCTCGGGCGGCATGGACTCCTCCACGCTCGCCTACGTCGCAAAGGATATGGGTTACGATATCATCGCTCTCCACTTTACCTACGGTCAGAGGACCGAGGCAAAGGAGCGCGAGTGCGCCCGGACCATTGCCCGGGCGCTTGATGCACAGGAATTCGTCGAGATCAGCCTCGAGCATTTCAAAAAGATCGGGGCATCGAGCCTGACGGATGCCGCAATTCCGGTCGAGAAGTATTCCGGCGAAGAGGAAGGGATACCCAGCACCTACGTTCCTTTCCGAAACGGGAACCTGCTTGCCATCGCAACCAGCCTCGCGGAGGCCCGGCGTGCGGCGGCGGTCTTCATCGGCGTCCAGACCGGAGACTATCCCGGGTACCCCGACTGCCGGCCGGAGTTCATCGAGGCGTTCCAGCGGGTGGTCGACCTTGGTACGGCGGCAGACCCACGGATCACCCTGATGACGCCCTTTGTCCGGATGACGAAGACGGAGATCATCCAAAGAGGCATGGCGCTCGGTGTCCCCTACGAGCATACCTGGTCCTGTTACCAGAACAACGACCGTGCATGCGGGGTCTGCTCGTCCTGCCACTACAGGAGGGAAGCGTTCCGCGACCTCGGGTTGGAGGACCCGATCGAATACGAGAGGTAACTATGGAGATCTACCGCGGAAAACGACTCTCCGTCGAGAAGAGGGAAGTAACCCTCCCGAACGGGGAGATGATGGAGCGGGTGATCGTTCACCCCGGCGGAGCGGTTGCCATCCTTCCGGTTGAGGGAGACGATTGCTATCTCATCAGGCAGTACCGGTTCGCCATCGACGACTACATCCTTGAGGCTCCTGCAGGCACCATCGAAGAGGGCGAGAAGCCGCACGAGACCGCATACCGGGAACTGATCGAGGAGACCGGGATGAAGGCGTCGTCGTTCGTCCCGAAAGGCTGCATTTACTCCTCCCCGGGATATACCGACGAACGGATCTGGCTTTACCTGGCGCAGGACCTCTCCCCCTGCTCGGACTTTCGGATGGACGAGGACGAGGTGATCGAAGTCGTCCGCGTCCCGATCAAAGACCTCGACGCCATGATCGCGGACGGAAGAATTGCCGATGCAAAAACAATCTCTCTCATCTGCCGGTGCCTCCGGTAACGCGCCGGCGGACATCGGCGAATGTGCGCATATTTAATGCCATCTCCAGAGAAACATATAGTACTTCGACCAGTGAACAGTTTCCCCCAGGCTTGGTGAACTCCAATGGAAGAGACGCAAGGAATTGACACCGCGCGAAAGCGCTATGAATTTAAAAAGACGCTTGAGAGGCTTGCGGAGAAGGAGGGGAGCGGTACCGAGCTGATCACACTGTATATACCTCCGGATAAGCAGATCTACGACGTGACCGCCCAGCTCCGCGACGAGTTCGGGCAGTGCTCGAATATCAAGAGTAAACAGACCCGGACAAACGTCCAGAGCGCCATATCCTCCATCCTCTCCCGCCTCAAATACTATAAGCGCCCGCCGGAGAACGGCATAGCCATCTTCTGCGGCACCATCAATATCGGCGGCGACCGCACCGACCTCGATTGCGAGATCCTCGAGCCGCCCGAGCCGCTCGGCACCTACATGTACCGATGCAGCTCTTCGTTTGAACTCGAACCGCTGCAGCAGATGCTCGGCGAGAAGGAGATCTACGGCCTGATCGTCATCGACCGGCGTGAGGCTTACATCGGCTTCCTTCGCGGCAACCGGATTGAACCGGTTAACGGCGTCACCTCGACGGTCCCCGGCAAACAGCGAAAGGGCGGGCAGTCGAGCGTCCGGTTCCAGCGGCTGCGGCTGATCGCCATCAATGAGTTCTACAAGAAGGTCGGCGACCGGGCGAGCGATATCTTTCTCGCCGAGAAGGATTTCTTCGAGAAGTTTAAAGGCGTGCTGATCGGCGGCCCGACCCCGACGAAGGAGGAGTTCGAGGCGGGCGGCTACCTCCACCACGAACTCCAGAAGCGGATCATCGGGCTCTTCGACGTTTCTTACACGAACGAGTCCGGGCTTGCCGAACTCGTCGAGAGTGCGTCGGATGCCTTGAAGGGCCTCGACGTCATCAAGGAGAAGAACGTGATGAACCGGTTCCTTCAGGAACTGGTAAAGGACAACGGAGCAGCCGCTTATGGGGAGGAGAGCGTCCGAAAGAATCTGGAACTCGGCGCCGTCGACATGCTCCTCCTCTCCGACAAGCTCAGGAGAGCCCGGCTGAAACTCGCCTGTCCGAACAGCGACTACACCGAGGAGCGGACAGTCAGCCTCGAGCCGGGAAAACATATCAAGGACCTCGACCTCGGCACCTGCCCGAACGACGGTGCATCGCTCTACGTGGCGGAAGAGACCGATATCATCGACGAACTGACCGCTGCCGCCGACCAGAGCAGCACGGCGGTCAGGATCATATCAGACGATTTTGAAGAGGGTTCAATGCTCTACAACGCGTTCGGCGGGATCGCAGCGATCCTGCGTTACAGGACCGGATACTGATGTTTCAGGAAAAATACCACCAGATTGAGCGCATGCTCCGGGCATGCACCGGTGAGGAGGACGTCCTCCTCACAACCGGGGGAGATCACGCCGATCTCGCCTCGACCGTAGCGTTTAAACTGGCAAAGAGCGAGAAGCGCCCACCCCGGGAGATTGCCGCCGAGATCGCCGAAAGGATCTCGGCAGACCCCGAACTCGGCGATATCCGGGTCGAAGCGACGGGCCCCTACATCAACTTCGTGTTCGGGCCGTCGCTCCTCGCGGAAGCGGTCAGGGAGGCGCTCGAGCCCGACTACGGGAACCATCCCCGCCGCCCGGAAAGGGTGGTGCTCGAGCACACGAGTGCGAACCCGAACGGCCCCCTCCATGTCGGCCACATCAGGAACACCGTCATTGGAGACTCCCTTGCCCGGGCGTTCCGGAAGGCAGGGTATCCGCTTGAGGTGCAGTATTACTTAAACGACATGGGCCGCCAGATCGCCATCGTCTCGTGGGGGTTCGACCACCTCGGTCTTGCCCGCGAGGACGGCGAGAAGGGAGACCACTACGTCGCCCGGGTCTACATCGCAGCGAACCGCGAGATCGAGAAGAACCCCGCTATCACGGAAGAGATCGATCACCTCATGCAGAAGGTGGAGCGCGGCGACGCGGAGACCGTCAGGAAGTTCCGGGCGGCCGTCTCCCTCTGTGCGGAGGGGATCAAGACAACCCTCGCCGCTTTAGGCGCCCGCCACGACCGGTTCGTCTGGGAGAGCGACTTCGTCCGGATCGGCGACGTGGACCGGATCTTCGAGCGGGTCCGCCGCCTGCCGCAGGCCCACGAGGACGAGACGCTCTGGGTCGACCTCTCGGGAGAGGGTTTCGAGAAGAAGTACATCCTCCGGCGGAGCGACGGCACGTCGGTCTACAGCACGCGGGACCTCGCCTACCATACCTGGAAAGGGCACAACTACGACCGGGTGATCGACGTCCTCGGGGCGGACCACAAATTGATCGGCGCCCAGCTCCAGGCCACCCTCACCCTCCTCGGCGAAAAAGCGCCCGAGATCGTCTTCTTCGAGTTCGTCTCCCTCCCCGAGGGCTCCATGAGCACCCGGGCGGGAAAGTTCGTCTCGGCGGACGACCTCCTCGATGAGGTGACCGCAAAGGCATTCGACGAGGTGACCGTCCGCCGCCCGGAGCTCCCCGAAGACGAACGGCGCTCAATCGCGAGATCGGTCGCCGTCGCCGCCATCCGCTACGATATCGTGAAGGTCTCTCCCGAGAAGAGCACGGTCTTTAACTGGAAGGAAGCGCTGGATTTCGAGCGCCAGAGCGGCCCCTACATCCAGTACGCCCACGCCCGCGCCTGCAGTATCCTGGAGAAGGCCGGGGAGTTCACGCGGGCGTACCGCTACGAGACCGAACATGAGGTTGCGCTCGCCCGGCACCTCGCGAAGTTCCCGGCCGTCGTCGACGAGACCGTGGAGGAACTCCGTCCGCACCTGCTCGCCGCATACGCCCGCGAGCTCGCGGACCTCTTCAACGCCTTCTATCACTACGACCCGGTGTTGAAGAGCGGGGGCGAGACCCGGAACAGCCGCCTTGCGCTTGTGGACGCGGTCAGGAACACATTGCAGGAGTCTCTTCTGACCCTTGGGATCGATGCACTCAGAAACATGTAAGGCCCTCCGAAAGCAGGGCTACCAGTTCGTCAGCTCTGCCTCGTCGGCGGCCGTCAAGCCCTGCATGTGGAACAAGCGGGCGCTCAAGGGCGGGGAGATGTGCTACAAGGCGCAGTTCTACGGCATCGAGAGTCACCGTTGCGTCCAGATGACGCCGACCCTCCGGTGCAACCAGCACTGCCTCTTCTGCTGGCGGTCGTTCGAGCACGAGGTGACGCAGGAGGAGGAGTGCCCGCCGGACGTGATCATCGGAAGCCTCAAGCGCCTCCAGAAGAAGGCGCTCTCGGGCTACAAGGTCTCCCCTTACGTCACGCCGGAGCGGTTCGCGGAGGCCCTCGACCCGACGATGGTCGCGATATCGCTCTCGGGGGAGCCGACCTGCTACTCCCGTCTCCCGGAGTTGATCGACGGCCTCAACGCCGGGGGGTATACAACGTTTCTCGTCTCGAACGGGACCAACCCCGACGTCCTCGCCCGGTGCCGACCCTACCAGGTCTACGTCTCCCTGGACGCTCCCGACCGGGAGACCTACCTCCGCCTCTGCCGACCGAGGGAAGACTACTGGGACCGGGTGCAGGAGAGCCTCACCGGACTTTCCGGCCGCAGGTCCGCCATCCGCACCACGGTGGTGCGCGGCTACAACGATCTCTCGCCCGAGAAGTACGCGGCGGCCTATCAGGACTCCGGGGCCCGGTTCGTGGAGGTAAAGGGTTATATGTATCTGGGATACAGTAGAAATCGACTGGAAAAGGACCAGATGCCCGAACACCGTGAGGTGCGGGCGTTCGCGGAGAGCATCGTGGAGCATTGCGACTATGTCGTCAGGGACGAGAGCCCGGTGAGTCGGGTGGTCTGTCTGGAGCGGAACGTATGAAATTTGACGTGGAAGAGTTCAAGAAAAAGGCGAGAGAGGATTTCGAGCATGCCTGGCATGAAGGCCCGTCGGTACTGACCCCGCCGGGGGTTTCGGGCCGCTACCCCCGGTTGAAGTACACCCGGGCCACCCCGCACCCGATCTTTGAGATCGTGCAGCGGCTCCGGGAGACCTACCTCTCGATGGGGTTCGACGAGGCGATGAACCCTCTGATAGTTGAGGAGTCCGATATTTACCGGCAGTTCGGCCCTGAAGCGATGGCCGTCCTCGACCGGGTCTTCTACCTCGGCGGCCTGCCCCGTCCGAACGTCGGGATAGCAAAGAAGCAGATAGAGGAGATCGAGGCGATCCTCGGGCGGGCGGTCTCGCCCGCGACCGAGGAGAATCTCCGCGTGACCCTCCACGGCTACAAGAAGGGAACGATCGACGGCGACGACCTGGCGCACGAACTCGCGGGCGTCCTCGAGGCCGACGACGCGACCGTGGTGCACATCCTTGACGCGGTCTTCCCAGAATTCCGGGCGCTCGCTCCCGAGTCGTCGCGCAACACCCTCCGGAGCCACATGACGAGCGGCTGGTTCCTGACGCTCTCTTCCCTCTGGGAGAGACGCCACCTCCCGATCCGGCTCTTCTCGGTGGACCGCTGTTTCCGGCGGGAGCAGGAAGAGGGCCCCACCCGCCTGATGGCCTATCACTCGGCCTCCTGCGTCGTCGCGGGGGAGGACGTCACCCTCGAAGAGGGAAAGGCCGTCAGCGAGGCCCTCCTCTCGGCGTTCGGGTTTACCGAGTTCCGGTTCCAGCCCGACGAAAAACGGTCGAAGTACTACATGCCGGACACCCAGACGGAGGTCTACGCCCGGCACCCGGTCCTCGGCTGGGTTGAGGTCGCCACATTCGGCATCTACTCGCCTTCGGCGCTTGCGGAGTACGGGATCGGCGTGCCGGTGATGAACCTCGGCCTCGGCGTGGAGCGGCTCGCGATGATCGCCTACCAGTCCAACGACATCCGTGAGCTCACCTACCCGCAGTTCTTCCCGCAGGAGATCACCGACCGCGAGATTGCAGGCGCCGTCCACCTCCGCGAAGAGCCGGCATCCGCGACCGGAAAGCGTATGGCGGAGGCGATCCGGGCCACGGCCGCCGAACACGCCGCCGCGCCGGGACCGTGCGCATTCACCGCGTGGAAAGGCGAGGTCGCAGGGAGAACGGTGGAGGTCGTCGTCGAGGAGCCCGAGTCCAACACAAAACTGTGCGGACCCGCCTATGCGAACGAGGTCTTCGTGCACAACGGTTCGGTGCTCGGGGTGCCGGATATCGAGAAGTGGGCGCTCGTCCGGCGGGAAGGGGTCTCCACCGGCATCACCTACCTCGATGCCGCGGCAAACCTCGCCGCCGCCCGGATCGAGGAGGCGGCGCGGTGCGGGGAGGAAACCCGCGTCCAGGTAAAGATGGCGAAACTCCCCTCGGATATCAACCTGCGTATCGAAGAGTATGCAATGCGCTACGTCACCGACCACAACCGGAAGGTGGACCTCCGTGGGCCGGTCTTCCTGACGGTCCGGTCCGTCATCCCGGAGCCGCAGATCTAATAAAGCCCTTTCCTCGCCTCGGTTTCTCTTTTTTTCCGGCCGTCACCTCTCGATCGCACTCGATGCACCTCCGGAGCAGGGGCACCACGTCCCGCTGGGCGACCAGGTTAAAGCGGGCCCTGCTCGGGGCGAGCCCGACCTTGATCGAGTAGGCCCCGGGCGGCATCACCGCAAAGAGGTCCTCGTCGGTCCGGTCGTCCCCGACGGCAAGGACGAAGTCCCAGGCACGTCGAGAAACCCAGGTTAACGCCGCCCTCCCTTTGTTGACGACGTTGTTCTTGATCTCGATGACCTTGCTCCCCTCCATGACGCCGACGTCGAGGTTCGACGTCAGGTGCAGCAGGTCGTCCTTGAGATCTTTTGCCCGCTGGGCCCCGAGTATCGGCTCGGTTCGGCGGTAATGCCAGACGAGGGAGTAATCTTTCTCCTCGATGAAGGCGCCGGGTGTGCGGTCGGTGTAGAGTTCGAGGAGCGGCGTGATCTCCCCTTTCCATTCGTCCGAGAGCGCTTCTGGCATCCGCCACTCCCCGGAACGCTCCTTTATCCAGACGCCGTGCTCGGCGATGATCCCGATATCCATCTCCCCGAACCAGGCGTCCAGCGTATACCGGTCCCTGCCGCTGATCACCACCACCTCGTTGCCCGGTATACGGGCAAGGGACGCGAGCACCGCCAGCGTGGCTTCGCCCGGGACCGCCTTCTGCGGTTTTGCGGCGAACGGCACCAGCGTGCCGTCGTAGTCGAGAAGGAGCAGCCGGTTCTTGCCGGAGGCATAGTCTGCAACCAGTTCGTCCCTGATGGCGGGAGTGACGACCTGCTCGGAGCGTTCGACCTGGACCGCCCGGGCATCGCCCAGGCGGGTGAGGAAGTCGCTGACCCAGTGCTCGATGTCGTAGCGCATCAATCTTTTCTGCATGGTCCGGTTCCGCTCGATCTGTTCTTTCTCCGGCATGGCAAGCGCCGTCTCGATAGCCTCGAGCACCGCGTCCCGGTCGTTGGGGTTGACAATGATCGATTCGCCAAGTTCTTCGGCCGCCCCCGCCATCTCGGAGAGGATGAGCACCCCGGTGCCGTCGGTCCGGGTGGCGACGTACTCCTTCGCCATCAGGTTCATGCCGTCGCGGAGCGGCGTCACCAGGGCGACGTCGGCGGCGCTGTAGAACGCCACCAGCGTCTCGAACGGGAGGAAGTTGTAGAAGTAGCGGACCGGGACCCAGTCGGTCGTCCCGTATTTTCCGTTGATGCGACCGACGAGTTCGTCGATCCGCTTCTTTAACGCCCGGTAACTGTTGACGCTGGTCCGGGACGGGACCGCTACGAGAACGAGGGAGACTTTTCCCTGATACTCCGGCTTTTTTGCAAGGAGCGCGTCGAAAGCCTCGAGCCGAAGCGGGATTCCCTTTGTGTAGTCCAGGCGGTCGAATGAGAGGATGATCTTGCGTTTTCCGTACTTCTGCCGGATCCGGGCGATCTCTTTCTGGACCGGGGTACTGCCCGCAGCGTCGGCGAACCGGTGGTAATCGATGCCCATCGGGAAGAGGTCGGTCCGCACCACCCGTGTGCCGGTCCGGACCTCCCCGAAGGTATGCTCGTACCCGAGGAGCCGCCGGACACTGGAGAGGAAGTGGCGGACGTAGCCGTAGGTATGAAAGCCGATGAGGTCAGCGCCGAGGAGACCGGAGAGGATCTCCTCTCTCCAGGGCAGGTTCCGGAATACCTCGTACGACGGGAAGGGGATGTGGTGGAAATAGCCGATCTCTGCATCGGGCAGGCGCTCCCGGAGCATCTGGGGCAGGAGCATCAGGTGATAGTCGTGAACCCAGATGATGTCGCCGGGCTGGACCACTTCCATCACGGCGTCGCAGAACTTCTCGTTCACCCGCTGATAAACGTGCCATGTCTTCGGGTTGTAGTCCACGAAGTGGTTGAAGTAGTGGAGGAGCGGCCAGAGGGTGTTGTTGCAGAATCCGTCGTAGTAGTGCTTGATGTCGTACGGCGTGAGAAAGACCGGGTGGCACTGCTCCCGATTTAAGGCATCGACAATCTGTTCTTTCTCCTCTTCCTGCTTCCTCTGGGGGTTTATGCCGGGCCAGCCGATCCAGAGGCTCTCGTAGGACTTGTAAAATGAGCCGACCCCGGTGGCAAGACCGCCGACGCTCCGTTGCAGGTGGAGGTCGCCGTTCTTTTTTGAGACGCCGACCGGAAGTCTGTTCGATACTATCAGTAACCTGTTCATGGTTCGACCCTTGTGTGATCGGGAAAATGATCAGCACCACAAAGAATCTCAACTAAAATTAATTTTTTGGAGAAATCTCAAAGAAATGCGAATATCGCGCCTCCGACGAGCCCTTCATCTCCCCGGCTCCCCGCCGCCTGCCAGCGTCTCGCACTCCGCAGAGATCGTATCACGGCGGTGCGGACGGGGCATCTTCGGCAACGGTTGCCAGACGGACAGGGAATATTCCTGGCACCGGGGCGGATCGGAGATCCACGGCCGGATCGCCGCACCCGTATCCTCCCGGTAGGGAAGTCGACCGGGGTTTCCCGAAAGGAAGGTCAACGCGTACCTACGCAAGATTTAGATATCTGAACGTTATATATTTCTAACATAGTGTTAGAAATATCAAACACGATGTGATGACAATGCGGTTGAAACAGTCCGTACTTCTGGTCTTCGGCATCCTGCTCGTTCTTGCAGGCATCGCCCTTCAGTCTACCGGCATCGCCGTCGAAAGCACCGCTGTGGTCGCGCTCGTCTCGGCGGGTGTCGTTATGGTAATCGTGGCGGTTATCACCGGCTTTAGCAGACAGGGCGAAGTCCTCTCCGACGAAAGGACGAAGAGAATCGGCGCTTACGGCGCCGCCTACTCCTGGGCGCTCACGTCGGTACTGATACTGGCCTTTTTATGGCTGGACTTCCTCGGTCTGGCGTCGTTTGATCTTCAGGGAACGCTCCTGGTCTTGCTGTTTACCATGCTCCTCTCGGCCAGAATATTCCAGTGGTACCTCTTCCGGCAGGGGGACGGGGCATGAGACCGGCGGTGCAGGCCGCCGAATGGCACCTGCTCCGGAAGGGGGACGCCGGGTGAAGACCAGAATCCGGGAACTCCGGGCGAAGACGGGGCTCACCCAGGAGGAACTGGCGCGGCAGGTCGGGGTCCGGCGGGAGACGATCGTCTTCCTCGAGAAGGGGAAATACAACCCCTCCCTGAAGCTCGCTTACAAAGTGGCCCGGACGCTCGGCTCCACCATCGAAGAAGTCTTCACGTTCGAGGAGGAAGACCTGGCGTGACCGGATACACCGGTTGACAGGGCGTGATGGATGAACGGGAGGAGCGTGCCTTGAAAACACAATACAGAAGAATCGCAAAAAAAAGATATTGGGGGCAATATCTAGGGTTGGAATGAAAAGTTAAAAATGTTATTATTTTTATCAGACCAAAAATATTGGCTGGATTGTTTATTTAAACACATATCGGCTGTGTATCGGGTGAGTGCTTATTATCTCGGTTAAAATATAATTCACACAGATGCATCGAACGTTCGGGATGGGCGCGGCACCGGGGAACTATTCCTCCGTTCTTTGAACGGTTTGTCTCGATTCTTTCTATCTTTTCACCCCGGTTCCCGTCGGGGAGCCGTCGTCCCCTCTCAGGAGGCCGAAGAGCCGTGCGAGCGAGATGAGGTCCTGCCGGTTATGCTCCACCACCGGAACGAGCGGACCGGGGTTCCCGGTCCTCCGGTAGATATTGTAGAACTCCGGCACCATCCAGCCAGGAACATCGTTCTCCCGGGCTACGCCGAGAACCCCGGCCTCGAGCGCACAGAGCCGGCAGGTCCCGAGCGAAGCCCGCCAGCGCCGGCGTGCAGGGTAGAGGATATCGAAGTGAGGCGCGGAAAGGTCTGCCGGGATGCCGTAGCGGGTGAGCCGGTCGCGGAGATAGGGGAGGTCGAACGCCCTGCCGTTGAAGGTGACGTAGACCGTTCCCTCCGCTTCCAGGTCCGGAAGGACAGCGGTGAGTGCCTCCTCCTCCTCTTCGACGGACCGGAGCAGGTACTGGCGGACGACGATCGACCCGCCGTGAACCCGGGCAAGGCCGATGAGGATGATCGGCCGGGACGCGAGCCCCAGCGTCTCGATGTCGAGGAAGAGAAACTCCTCGGCGGCATAATACCGGCTGATATCGAGGAGGAGGGGGTCGCTTCGTCGGTGGTGCCGCCGCTCGATCCAGGTTGCAAGACCGCGGGTGTCCTCCCGCGCCACCGCCGTAAGGAGCCGTTCGGCCTCCGGGCGGTAGAGGGGGTGCCGGACAAGGTCGGCAACCGTCCGGTAGCCCATCCGCCGCAGTCTTTGCCCGGTCGCCTCGCCGATACCGCGGACCAGGGTGAGGTCGGCGAGGACGGCCGAAGCCGCCCGGTCGGGGCTTCTGCCGTCGAGGTCCACGGCACTCCGGGATTCAAGGACGTAGCACGTCCCGGAGGAGCAGGAGACTTCCCGGCCGCAGAAGACATCCTCGACCGTCCGGCCCCGATACTCTCTGACGAGGTCGCTTGAGGATACGGTGCCCTCCCCCACGGCTCGCCACGGTCTTCCTGCCTGCCTGAACGGGTACGTCATTCTCCCGACAGAGGATTAGGCGCTTCTGGCATTCAAAAGTAACCGCCGCGTGGTGAAAGTGAACGGGGTCGGTCTCTCTCCCGCCTGCCGGGCACCGCATAAATACTCCCGCAAACAAAAGAGGAGGTATGCAGATCGGAGCAGTCCTGATCGACATCGACGGCGTCCTCTACGTCGGCGACCGGCCGGTCGCTGGAGCGGACCGGGCGCTCCGGGAACTCGACCGGCGAGGAATACCCTATCGGTTCGTCTCGAACACCACCCGCCGGTCCCGCCGTTCGATTGCCCGCCGCCTGGAGGCGCTCGGCTACGCCATCCCGGAGCCGTGGATCATCACCGCCCCGGTCGCCGCAGCCGCGCACCTGCGGGAGGGAGGACGCACCCGGTGCTACCTTCTCACCACCCCCGATGCGCGGACCGACTTTGAGGAAGCGGGCCTCCTCGCCGTCGATGAGGAAGCCGACGTGGTCGTGGTCGCCGATGCGGCCGACGACTTCACCTACGAGACGCTGAACCGGGCGTTCCGTCTCCTCCTCGCCGGAGCGGACCTCGTCGCGCTTGAGAAGGACCGGTACTGGATGGGGTCGGACGGACTGATGCTCTCGGCCGGTCCGTTCGTGGCTGCACTCGAATACGCCGCCGGAAAGAAGGCAGAGGTGATCGGGAAGCCTTCCCCGGCGTTCTTCCTCCGGGCGCTCCGGGATATCGGGGCGCGCCCCGGGGAGGCGGCGATGGTCGGCGACGACATCGTCACCGATATCGGCGGCGCCCGGGCTTGCGGAATGAAGGGGGTCCTGGTCAGGACCGGGAAGTACCGGGAAGAAGCGGTCCGCCGATCTGGCGTGACGCCCGACCTCGTCATCGACTCTCTGGCAGACCTCCCCGATTACCTCTGATACCATGTGGAAACGAATCTTCGTCGTGCTCGTCCTCGTCGCCGCGACCCTCGGGGCCGGGTGCCTGGGCGGCTTCCTGAACCCGCCGGCCGTCCCGCCGGCGATTGTGTCGGTCGAAGGAGCGGCCCTCGATCCGGTGCCGGTCTACACCTTCGCCTTCGAGGACGGAGAGGAGACGATCCGGATCGATCCCGACCCGGGGGTCTATGCCGGTGCCAAGAACGCGGACCGGCGTCTCTACCTCTATGAAGACCTTTCAAAAGAGGAATGGGTCCCCATCTACTACCGGGCGTTCGTCAACGACTCCCACCAGGAACCCTTCTACACGGACCTGCTCGCGGCCTTTCGCGAGATCCGGACCCGGGAGGGGCTCGACGACGACCGTTACCTGGAACTGATCGCCGCGTTCGTCCAGTCCATCCCCTACAGGACCGACACCTCGATCGTCGAGCCGAAGTTTCCCATCGAGACCTACGTCGACGGAGAGGGGGACTGCGACGACAAAAGTCTCCTCCTCGCGGGCCTCCTGGCCCGGGAGGGCTACGGTGTCGCGCTCTTCTACTTCGAAGACGAAGCCCACATGGCCGTCGGCGTCAGGAGCGCCGGGTCTCTCTACCGCAACACCACCTACGCCTACATCGAGACCACGAACACAAGTTACGTCGGCCTCCCGCCCGAGACGCTCGCGAACGGGACGGTCCTGTCCACCGACCCCCTCGTGATCCCGGTCGGCGACGGGCCCCGGTCCTACACGGGGTGCGACCAGGTCCTGACGATCGAACGCGCCCTCACCGCATCGTGCGACCGGGTCGAGGAACTCGCACCGGAACTAGAAGCACGCGCCCGGGAACTTGAGGCAGAGGAAGAGGCTCTCGAGTCCCTCGGCGCACGGTTGAAGACTCTCGCCCGGGCCGGCGAGAACCGGGAGTATAACCGCCTCGTCCCGGAGTATAACCGGCAGGTCCGGGACTACAACAACGCGGCAGGGTCCTACAACGCCCTGCTCGAAGAATCAAGGGCTGCCGTAGACCTCCACAACTACCTCGTCACCCATGCCCACGACCGGCCGGGGTCATACCTTCATGCCCGGGCATACCTCGCAGAGTGAGCGTGAGGAGATAGCGGCACTCCGTAAAGGCCCTCCGGTCACAAAGAGGTGCGGTTTGCCGGGGCAATGGTGCTGGTATACGCCACTTTACGCATCTGGTTTCTTCGAACAACATTCGGATACCGGGCGGCCCGCTCGGCAATGTAAGCAAACGTGGTAGCTGTCGATCTCTCCATATATGAACCGGGGCGGGATCACTACTTAACCGTAGGCCGTGTGCAGGGTGAAAGTGAAAGATTGGAGTTCCCGGTGAACCCGGGCGTGAGTTCTGCATCAAGACGGCTGGATGATTCGCCCGCAGAACCGATATCCATCTTCGCCTTCCCTGCCGGCTGAAACGGCAGTTGCTCTGTTGGCAAGTGTTAATGTATCCCCTGACAAATACATGGAACGGAGTGCCGTATGCTGGATATCAGTGATTTGCACGTGAGCGTGGATAACACCGAAGTGCTCCACGACATCAACCTCCACATCGGACCGGGAGAGACCCACATCCTGATGGGCCCGAACGGCTCGGGAAAGAGCACGCTGCTCAAATCAATCATGGGGTTCGACGCTTATACGATCACATCGGGGTCCATCACGTTTAAAGGAAAAGACCTCACCGATATGCCGATCAACGAGCGGGCCCATCTCGGGATCGGCATGATGTTTCAGCAACCTCCTGCGGTATCCGGGCTGAAACTCGGGAAATTGCTCGCCGCCACATCCCACAGGGGAGAGGACGCGATAGAGGCGCTCGCACAGTCGGTCAACATGGAGCACTTTCTCTCCCGGGACGTCAACGTCGGGTTCTCCGGCGGCGAACTCAAGCGGAGCGAGGTCCTGCAGCTGAAGGTCCAGCAGCCCGATTTCCTCATGCTGGACGAGCCGGAGAGCGGCGTCGACCTTGAGAACATGAGCCTGATGGGAAAGGAGATCGCAGGCCTGCTTGAAAAAGACGTTCGGATCGTCAACAGGCGGAAGAGCGGGCTGATCATCACCCATACCGGCTACATCCTCGATTACCTCAATGCCGACCAGGGTCATGTCATGATAAACGGCCAGATCCGGTGCCACGGCAACCCCCGCGAGATTCTGCGCGTGGTCAAAGAGAAGGGATACGGAGAGTGCCTGCGTTGCAAACAGATATAACCGATATGAAGCAGATCCCGGAGAAAGACCGGGAACGCCTCGCCCTGACCGGCCTTGAAGTCGAGATGCACAACCGGTGCGGAAGTTTCTTCCAGATCGACCAGAACGTGATCCAGACCACCTGCGGGGCCGAAGACGTCGAGATGCTCCCCATCAAGGCCGCCCTTGAGAAGTACGACTGGTTGAAGGACCACTACTGGAAAGCCGTCCCGAAAGACAAGGACAAGTATACCCAATATGTAGCGAAGCAGGAGCCGCAGGGCCTCGTCGTCATCGCTCAGCCAGGCGCGAAGGTTGCCATGCCCATTCAGGCCTGCCTCTTCCTCCGCGAAGAGCCGGTGCAGCACGTGCACAATATCTTCATCGCAAAAGAGGGTGCGGAGATCCACATCATCTCCGGCTGCGCCAGCTCATGGCAGAAGAAACAGGGCGCGCACATCGGGGTGACCGAGATCTACGTCGGCAAAGGCGCCAGAGTCACGTCCACGATGATCCACAACTGGAACCCGGGAATCAGCGTCTTTCCGCGGAGCGCCACCATCGTTGAGGAGGACGGGACCTTTCTCTCGAACTACATCTGCATGCAGCCGGTCCGCCAGGTCAATATGTACCCGACGGCGCACCTTATCGGAAAGAACGCCGTGGCCCGTTTCTCAAGCATCGCCGTCGCAACGCCCGGGTCGCTCCTCGACCTCGGCTCCCGGGCCATCCTCGGTGCCGAGCATACAAGCGCCGAACTCATTACCCGGGCCATCACCACCGGCGGCACCGTCATCTCCCGGGGCCATATCCGCGGCGAACGGGATAACACGCGGGGTCACATCGAGTGTAAAGGCCTGATCTTAAAAGACGGTGTCATCCACGCCATTCCCGAGATCGAAGGAACGCTGACCGGCACCGAGCTCTCCCACGAGGCCGCGGTCGGCAAGATCGCCCGCCACGAGATCGAGTACCTTATGGCGAGAGGGCTCTCCGAGGAGGAGGCCACCGCAACCATTATACGCGGGTTCCTGGATGTAAAGATCAGCGGCCTGCCTGCAGTCCTGCAGGCGCATATCGATGCCGTGATCGATAAGGCGGAATCCGGGTTCTAGTCGGGAGAAGAGATGACGGAGAGCGACCCCTGCCAGAGGGAGCGCGAGGAGATGGTGGAGTTCCAGGTCCGGGCCCGGGGGGTCAGGGACCAGAGAGTGCTTGCTGCGATGCGACGCGTTCCGCGCCACCTCTTCGTGCCGAAGGGCTTGGAGCGTGCGGCCTATGAGGACCGGCCGCTCCCCATCGGGAAGGATCAAACCATCTCCCAGCCCTACATCGTCGCCGTCATGACCGAACAACTTGAACTTACGCCGCACGACCGGGTGCTCGAAGTCGGGACCGGCAGCGGCTACCAGGCTGCACTCCTCGCCGACCTCGCCGGCACGGTCATCTCCGTCGAACGCCTGCAGGACCTCGCCGACAGCGCACGGGAGAACCTCGCCCGGGCCGGGATCGCCGGTGTCCGGGTGATCGTCGGCGACGGCACGAAGGGGTATCCCCCGGAGGCCCCGTACGATGCCATCGTCGTCACGGCGGCTTCGCCTGACGTTCCGCAGCCCCTGATCGATCAGCTCGCGGAAGGCGGACGGCTGGTCGCCCCCATCGGAGCGCGGGACTGCCAGAGCCTGATCAAACTCGTGAAGCGGGGGGGCAGGGTGGAGGAGATCCCGCTCGGCGGCGTCTGTTTCGTGCCGTTGATCGGGCAGTTCGGATGGCGGGAGGAGGGCTCTCTGTGAAAATTTACGACATCACCCGGGACCTCTCCGAGGACGTCGTCGTCTACCCGGGGGACATCCGTCCCCGGTTCCGTGAGATCGATAACGGACAGTACCGCGTGACCGAGATGGCCCTCGGGAGCCACACCGGGACGCACATCGACGCCCCGTCCCACTACGTGAGGGGGGGCCGGACGGTCGACCGGGTTCCGCCCGGAGTGCTGATGGGCCCCGCCCGGGTGCTCGACTGCAGCGATGTAGACGGGGCCGTCGATGCAGAGCGCTTCGCCGACTGCCTCTCCGGCACCCGGACGCTCCTCCTGAAGACCTGGTTTTCGGGACGGCAGCGGTTCGAGCCCGGGTACCCCGCACTCTCCCTTGAGGCGGCGGGTCTCATCGCCGACGCCGGGATTACCTGCCTCGGGACCGATACACCGTCGATCGAGGCATACGACGGGGACGGCTCGGTCCATCGCCGGTTGCTTGAGAGCGACATGGTCATCCTCGAACTGCTCGACCTTGCAGCCGTGCCGGAAGGCGATTATTACCTGGTAGCGTTGCCGTTGCGCCTTAAAGGCGCGGATGGGTCGCCCGTGCGGGCGGTCCTCTACGAACGAGACGCGGAGGATCAACCATGAGTCTTTTACACGATGCAATCGGAAAAATCGAGAAGATCCTGGAGAACAGCGGGTGCGAACACGGGATCGTGGCCCTCGCGGTGAACCACGACGCGGATACCTGCCAGTATCCGAAAGGGGTCTGCATGGAGGGGCATTTCGGCGGGCGAATCGGACAGTTCGTCACGAGCGCTCCTGTCCGGGCCAACACCCGGATATCTTTCATGTTCGGTGCACCGCTCGTAAATCAGGAGCAGCGCGGAGCGGCGAGCGCGATCATCAACGCCGTCTCGGCGTTCCTCTGCCTGACACGGAAACTCCGTCCCTGCACCCCCGACTGCTACGGCCCCTGCCTTGCGGAACTCTCCCGTGAAATTGCCGGGAAGCGCGTCTATCTTGTCGGCCCGATGCCGGTGCTCGAACGGGCTCTCGAACACCAGAGGGTCGACTCGCCGGAAACGGCCGAGCTCTTTCTCATCGCCGGAGACGGCATGACGACGGACGCAGGGGTGGCCTGCCTCGACGAATACCGGGGAAAGAAACGGATGATCTTTCTCGGCCCGTCGACCGCCGGAGTCAGCGGTCTGATAAACCTCGAACACTGGTGTCCCTACGGACGATGAATACCTTTTTTAGGAAAAAAAGGATTACAACAACTATGCTTTTCGGCTCTTCCGGAATTCGACGGGAGTTCGGTCCCGACCTCGTCGATCTCGCGCTTCGTGTAGGAGCAGCCACCGCAGACGGCGCGCCACGCGTTGTCGTGGGCAGGGATACCCGCACAACGAGCGAACTGCTGGAACATGCCGTCGTTGCCGGGATGCTCTCGGCCGGCGCAACCGTCTATTCCTGCGGCATCGCACCCACCCCGACGGTCGCGCATGCGACCGGAAACGTGGACGCAGGCTGCATGATCACCGCCTCGCATAACCCCGAGTCCTACAACGGCGTGAAACTGCTTAACCCCGACGGGTCGTCGTTCACCCTCCGGCAGCAGACGGAGATCGAGGAAGCAATCGGAGGGTCGCACGGGAAGACCTGGGCGGAGCAGGGACGCACCTCTCACATCGATGCGGTGGACGCGCATCGGGAGGCAATCCTCGACCGGGTCAGCCTCTCGCGGCCCGTCACGGCCGTGCTTGACTGCGGCAACGGCGCGGGCAGCGTCATCACCCCCGATCTCCTTGCCGGAGCCGGAGCAACCGTCGTCGGGCTGAACTGCAACGTCATGGGCCGGTTCGCCCGGCCGTCGGAACCGCTCGAAGCAAACCTCCCCTACATCGGTGAGATCGTCCGAAAGCGGGGTGCCGCGTGCGCGGTGATCCACGACGGCGACGCCGACCGGATGATGGCGTTCGACGAGCGGGGCCGGTATATCGACGGAGACCACCTCCTCATGCTCTTTGCAAGTTACCTCGACCGGAAGCATGTGGTCACCACCGTCGACGCCTCGATGGCTATCGAAGAGGTCGCAGAGGTCCGCCGCACCCCCGTCGGGGACAGTTTCGTCTCCGAAGAACTCCTCTCCTGGGGAGATTTCGGCGGGGAGGCGTCGGGGAGCTGGATCTTCCCCGAGTACTCCTACTGCCCCGACGGGATCTACGCTGCGGCCCTGCTCTGCGAGATCGCGTCGGAGTGGTCGATCGCCGGGGAACTGGACCGGATGCCCCGGTATACCCTCCTCCGGGAGTCTTACCGCATCGGAACGCCGCGGGAAGTCGTGACGGCAATGGGTGCCGACGAGCCGACGCACGGCATCCGGGTCGAGGATGAAGACGGCTGGTATCTGGTCCGCGCAAGCGGCACCGAACCGAAAGTCCGGATCACGGCCGAGGGAAAGACGCCCAAAAAAGCAAAAGAAATGCTCGATATGGGGCGTGCCGCCCTTGAACGGGCAAAATGTAGTCAGGAGTAAAAAGTCTATGCAATGTGTCGTACTTGCTGCGGGGGAGGGAAAACGGATGCGTCCCCTGACCGCCCGGCGTCCGAAGGTGATGCTTCCCATAGCCAACCGCCCGATGATGGAACACCTCGTCCTCGCGGCCCGGGATGCAGGGATCACCGACTTCATCTTCGTCGTCGGTTACTGTGAGCGTGAGATCCGGAACCACTTCGGGGACGGCAGCGACTTTGGCGTGAAGATCGCCTACGTGACCCAGCGCCACCAGCTCGGCACCGCGGATGCCCTGCGGGCGACGGCAGGGCTGGTCGGCGACCGGTTCCTCCTCTTAAACGGCGATATGGTCCTCAAACGGGACGATATCAGGGAACTCTGCAGGAAGGACGCCCCGTGCGTCGGGATCCACGGGACCGACCACCCGCAGGACTACGGCGTGGTGACCGTGGAGGGGGACCGCATCACGGGTCTGGAGGAGAAATCGGAGCATCCGAAGAGCAGCCTGATCAACGCGGGCGCCTACCTCTTCAACCCCGACGTCTTCGACCTTCTCTCCGGGATCACGGTCTCCGGCCGGGGGGAGTTCGAACTGACCGACGCCCTCGACTCCTACATCCGGGAGGGGACGCTTTCTGCATGCCCGCTGAACTACTGGCTCGATGTCGGGCAGCCGTGGGACCTCCTCGACGCAAACGAGGCCCTCATCGCGTCGATGGACCACGAACGGCGCGGCACCGTCGAGGACGGATGCACCGTCCCGGAGACGGTCGGCATCGGGAGGGGGACCGTTATCCGGGCCGGGACCTATATCGAGGGCCCCTGCGTCATCGGCGAGAACTGCATCATCGGCCCCCACGCCTATATCCGGGGATCGACCGCCATCGGCGATGACTGCCATATCGGGCACGCAACCGAGGTCAAGAACTCCATCATCATGCCGGGCACCAAAGTCCCGCACTTCAACTACATCGGCGACAGCGTCGTCGGGAGCGGGTGCAACTTCGGGGCCGGCACCAAGGTTGCAAACCTCAGGCACGACAACGGAACGGTGAAGGTTTGCGGGAAGACCACCGGAAGGCGGAAGTTCGGCGCCATCATCGGGGACAACGTCCTCTTCGGCATCAACTGTTCGGTCAACGTCGGGACCCTCATCGGCAGCAACGCGAGAATCGCTCCGCACTCCCTCGTAGAGGGGTGCATTGAAGAAGGATCAATCATCAGGTGAGACGATGCAGGCAGTCATTTTAGCAGCGGGAGAGGGGAGCCGTCTCCGTCCGCTCACCCGGAGCAAGCCAAAAGCCCTGCTCCCGGTTGCAAACCGGCCGATCATCGAGTATGTCATCGACGCCCTCCTTGAGAACGGCATCCGTGATATCGTGGTTGTGGTCGGGTATCGGAAAGAAGAAGTCATCCGACACCTCAACCGGCTCGAGGCCCCGATCCAGGTCGTCGTGCAGGAGCGGCAGATCGGGACCGCGGACGCTCTCCGGGCTGCCGAATCAGAGATCACGGACGATTTCCTCGTTCTTCCCGGTGACAACTACATCAACGCAGAGTCGATAGCCCGGATCAGGAAGGAGCGAAACGCCATGCTCGTGGCCGAGCACCCGAACCCGTCGAACTTCGGGGTCGTGGTGATCCGGAACGGCATCGTCCGCGAGATCATCGAGAAGCCCGAGGACGCCCCGACGTTCACGGTCTCGACGGGGGTCTACTCGTTTTCACCCGATGTCTTCTCCTACCTCACGACGACCGAGATCCCCGATGCTCTCTCCGCTATGATTGCGGCGGGACGGCGGATACGGGCGATCCCGGCAGACGACTGGCAGGATGCCATCTATCCCTGGGACCTCTTGAAGATGAACAGCCGGATGCTCAGGGAGATCACGCCTGAGATCCGCGGGACGGTCGACGCATCCGTCATCCGCCGGGGCACCGTGCGCATCGGGGCCGGGACGACCATCGGCCCGAACACCGTGATCTGCGGCCCCGTCGCCATCGGGAGCAACTGCAATATCGGCCCGAGCTGTGTGATCATGCCCGATGTGAGCATCGGCGACGGGGCGGTGCTTGAACCGTTCACCTACGTCGCCGACTCGCTCCTCATGGACGACGTCACGATCGGGTCCCACTCGAGGATTGTCTCGGCGGTTTTCGGCCGGGGGTGCCTCCTTGCCGACCATGCCACCACTCACCCGGCGGCTAATTTCATCGAAATCGGGAGCCGGGTCCTGAAAACGAAATTCGGCGCGGTCCTCGGGGAGGGAGTCCAGGCGGCACCTTTCACAACATTTAAGAACTGTATTGCAGGTAATAATGTCACCATTGAGGAGGGGAAGACCGTGACAGGTCTCATCGAGGATGGTACCCGGGTGATGTAGATGTGCGGGATTGTCGGCTACGTCGGCAGGCGGGACGCAACCCCTGTCCTGATCCAGGGGCTGAAGCGGCTTGAGTACCGGGGCTATGACTCGTTCGGGATCGCGACGGTCGGGAGTGCGATCGAGGTCTATAAGAAGGCAGGCCGTATCTCGGCCGGCGAGGGGGGGGTGGTCGGCCTTCACGGGTGCACCGGGATCGGGCATACCCGCTGGGCCACGCACGGCGAACCAAACGATATCAACGCCCACCCGCATACAGACTGCAGGGGGAGGATCGCCGTGGTCCACAACGGGGTCATCGAGAACTACCGCGAACTGAAGCGGCACCTCCTGGAGCGCGGCCACATCTTCCGTTCGGAGACCGATACGGAGGTGATCGCCCATCTCATCGAGGAGCACTACGACGGGGACCTCCTCGCGGCAGTCAACGCAACCCTTCCTCTCCTCAAAGGCTCGTATGCCGTCCTCGCGATCGCGAAGGATACCCAGAGAATCGTCGCTGCACGCGACGCAAGCCCGCTCGTCCTCGGCATCGGCGATGCCGAGGTCTTTGCCGCCTCGGATATGACGCCGCTCCTCGAGTACACGGAGCGCGTGATCTTCCTTGAAGACGGCGACGTTGCCGACATCACGCCCGAACATCTTGATTTCTACCATGGGGGCCTGAAGACGGAGCGCCCGGTCGAACTGATCAACTGGTGCGTCGAGGACACCCGGAAGGGCGGGTTTCCTCATTACATGTTAAAGGAGATCTACGAGCAGCCCCAGTCCTTCTATGAGACCAGCAGGGCGGGCATCGACGAGGCGGTGCGGCGGATGATCCTGGAGGCTGACGAGATCACTCTGGTTGCATGCGGGACGTCGTATCATACCGCTCTGGTCTTCAAGTACCTGGCCGAATCGCTCTGCAACATACCGGTGCGGGTCGAGATGGGATCGGAGTTCAAGTACTTCATCCCGCCCCTCCACGGCCTCGTGATCGCGGTCTCGCAATCGGGGGAGACCGCTGATACGATCGCCGCCTTAAAGATGGCAAAAGCCCGCAACTGCCCCACTCTTGCCATCACCAACATGCAGGGGAGCACGGTCACCCGGGTTGCCGATAAGACCCTGCTCATGCGGGCCGGCCCTGAGATCGGCGTTGCCGCGACGAAGTCTTACACGGCCCAGCTTGCGGCGCTGATGCAGATCGTCAATCTGCGATGCGAGGGGGCGTTCGACGACGTCCTCTCGCACGCGCACCTGGCCATCGGAGAGGTCCTCCTTTTAGATCTCAAGGAGGCGGTCGCCCTCTGTTCAAAGGCCGAGCATGTTTTTTTTGTGGGAAGAGGGCCGTTTTACCCGGTCTCGATGGAGGGCGCCCTGAAGATGAAGGAGATCAGTTACGTCCACGCCGAGGGGTATGCGGCGGGGGAACTCAAACACGGGCCGTTTGCCCTGCTCACGGCGGAGACGCCGGTGGTCGCCATCTGCACCCCCGGGCCGACCTACGACGTGATGACCTCGAACATCAAGGAGATGAAGGCCCGCAAAGCACCGATCATCGCTCTCGGCGCTGCCGGCGACACGGAGCTTGCCGAGATCGTGGACATCTTCATCCCTCTCCCGAACACACACTTTCTCGTGCAGGTGCTGACTGCATCGGTCGTCCTCCAGCTGCTTGCCTACCATACCGCATGCACCCTGCAGCGGGACGTCGACAAACCGCGAAATCTGGCAAAGAGCGTGACGGTTGAATGATTGAGTATGGACGTAACGCCCTCGGCGAGGGGGCGGTGATATTTGAGCCGGTGACCGTCGGGTTTCCCTCCCGCGAGAGGATGGGGGAGGGTAGTTACCCGGGCGCCACTATCGGGAAGAACGCGATTCTCCGCTCGGGAACTATCATCTACTGCGACGTGACGATCGGCGACGCTTTCCAGACCGGCCATAACGTACTGATCCGTGAAAAGACCGCTATCGGCGACCGCGTGGCGGTCGGGACGGCGGCGGTGATCGAGGGGGACTGCACGATCGGCGACGACGTCCGTCTCCAGAGCCTGGTTTACGTCCCCACCGGCGCCCGGATCGGCGACCGGGTCTTCGTCGGTCCGAACGCCGTGCTGACGAACGACCGCTACCCTCCGGGGCCTCGCGAATCCCTCCGGGGCCCGGTGATCGGGGATGGCGCCGTCATCGGCGCGAACGCGACGATCCTTCCCGGCGTCGTCGTCGGCGAGGGAGCGTTCGTCGCCGCCGGCGCGGTGGTGACGAAGGACGTCCCGCCGGGGATGCTCGCGGTGGGGGCACCGGCACGGTTCCGTGTGCTCCCGGCGGAGGCGAGGCGGGGCCGATGAAGATCCCCATCGCCCGGCCGCTCGTCGGGGAGGAGGAGGTCGGGGCCGTCTCCCGCGTGCTGCGGTCGGGGATGCTGGCCCAGGGGTCGGTCGTCACGGAGTTCGAGTCTCGTTTCGCGGACTACTGCGGCGCGGCGTATGCCGTCGGTGTCAACTCCGGAACGGCGGCGCTCCATGCGGCCCTCCTTGCCGCGGGCGTCGGACCGGGGGACTCGGTCGTCGTCCCGGCGTTCACGTTTTTTGCAACGGCGTCAAGCGTCTCGATGTGCGGGGCGACGCCGCTCTTTGCCGATGTCGATCCCCGGACGTTCAACATCGACCCGGACTCGGTCAGGGCCCTCATCAGGCCGGATACCCGGGCGGTTATCGGAGTCCATCTCTTCGGGCAGCCGTTCGACGTCGACGCCGTCCGCGCCCTCTGCGACGACCATGGCCTTGTCCTCATCGAGGACGCGGCCCAGGCGCACGGCGCGGAGTACCGCGGGAAGCGGGTCGGGAGCCTTGCCGACCTCGCCTGCTTCTCGTTCTACCCGACGAAGAACATGACCACTGGAGAAGGGGGCATGGTCACGACCGACGACGACGCCCTTGCAGCACGGGTCAGACTCCTCAGCAACCACGGGCAGAGTGAGAAATACCTTCACTCCGCCATCGGCTACAACTACCGGATGACGAACATCGCTGCCGCCATCGGCCTCGTACAGCTCGACCGGCTCGAGGGGTTCAACGAACGCCGGATAGAGAACGCTCGTTACCTCGACCGCAACCTCGCGGGAACGGGGCTCGTCACGCCCTACGCGGCGCCGGGCGTCCGGCACGTCTATCATCAGTACGTGGTGAGGCTCCCGGCCGGCTACCTGCTTGCGAGGGACGCGTTCATGAGCGCTCTCGCGGAGGCGGGGATCGGGACCGCCGTTCACTACCCCATCCCGGTCAACCGGCAGCCGGTCTACCAGAGCGGGAGCACCTCCTCCTGCCCGGTGGCGGACGACCTCGCGGCGTCGGTCGTGAGCCTGCCCGTCCACCCGTCGGTGACGGGTGAAGAACTGGCGTACATCTGCGACACGGTCCGGGGGCTGCAGTGAACCGGTGAACCCGGCAACGCCGGAACCTCCGTTCGAACCGACAGAATCATCACGCGTATCTCGGACGACGATATAAAAAGGCTAAAGCGGGTCCCCGGTAAACTTCACATCTATGCGCTACATCGTCACCGGCGGGGCCGGGTTCATCGGCTCGAACCTGGCAGATGTCCTGGCACGCGACCATGACGTCGTCATCATCGACAACCTCGCCACCGGGCGGCGGGAGAACATCGAGCACCTCCTCGGTCATCCCCGGGTGACCTTCGTCGAGGGGAGCATCACCGACTTCGACCTTCTTCTGGAGACCTTCCCGGGTGCTGACGGCATCTTCCACCAGGCGGCCATCCCGTCCGTGCCCCGGTCGGTCAAGGACCCGCTCGCCTCGAACGAGGCGAACGTGACCGGCACCGTGAACGTTCTTGTGGCGGCGAAGGACTGCGGGGTGCCCGCCGTCGTTGCCGCTTCCTCCTCATCGGTCTACGGCGACACCCCGGTCCTCCCCAAGCACGAAGGCATGGTCCCGAACCCCCTCTCCCCGTATGCAGTCTCAAAACTCGCGGACGAGTGCTACGGGAAGGTCTTTACCGACCTCTACGGCATCCGGACGGTCTTCCTCCGCTACTTCAACGTCTTCGGCCCCCGACAGGACCCCAAATCCGAGTACGCGGCGGTGATCCCGAAGTTCGTCACCCGTCTCCTTGCCGGCGAGCCCCCGGTCATCTACGGCGACGGGGAGCAGACCCGCGACTTCACCTTCGTCGTCGACGTGGTGCAGGCGAACATCAAAGCGATGGAGAGCGACGCCCGGGGAGTCTTCAACATCGCCGGCGGCCGCCGGATCAGTTTGAACCAGCTCGTGTCCATTCTCTCGGAGATCACCGGCGCGCAGTGCGACCCGATCTACGAGGCGCCGCGCGCGGGCGACATCCGTGACTCGCTTGCCGACATCGCGCGCGCACAGGATGCCTTCGGCTACGACCCGCAGTACCCGGTCGAGGAGGGCCTCCGACAGGCGGTGGCCTGGTTCCGGGAACGGGCGTAACGAGCGCTTACCGCAGGAAACTGTTTCACCTGTTTTGCGCACCGGATCGCCGCGATGTGTCTCACCCTCGCCTCTCCCGCGCCGCCGGACAGGGCCGGCCGATCGGCACCCGAACATGCCGTTTGCTGCCAAATTCATTCCGATTGGTCCGGTTCCCCTTAATATCGCATTCGAATGCCCAATTCTCTCTCGCCCCCTCCAGGACCCCTGTGAGAAGTCATAGGTTTCAAGTGCAAGACCGGGGAATATTCTATACAACTAAAATCCTCGGGAGACCGTCAGTATGGTTCAGGGATCACTGCAGAATACAACCGTCTGCGTTGTCGGCCTCGGATACGTCGGCTACCCCCTTGCCGATGCGTTCTCGCGGCATCTCAAAACGATCGGCTACGACCTCGACGCGAAGAAAATCGCCCGGATCAACGCCGAGCCCGGAAACAAAGTCATCGCCACTGCGGACCCGGCCATGATCCGCGAGGCCGACGTCGTGATCATTGCGGTCCCGACGCCGGTGACGAAGGCGAAAGACCCCGACATCTCCTACGTGGTCTCGGCTGCCGAGACCGTCGGCCGTCACCTCAAGGACGGCGTCATCGTCGTCCTCGAGTCGACCGTCTACCCCGGCCTCACCGAGGAGGTCATGGTGCCGACCCTCGAGCGAGTCTCCGGCAGGGTTTGCGGGAAGGACTTCTTCGTCGGCTACTCGCCCGAGCGGATCAATCCGGGCGACGCCGAACACACACTGGAGCGGATCACGAAGATTGTCGCCGGCATGGACAAAGAGACAACCGAGCGCCTCGCCGCACTCTACGGCCTCGTAACGAACGTCTATATCGCCCGCGACATCCGGACCGCCGAGGCGGCGAAGGTGATCGAGAACGTTCAGCGGGACTTGAACATCGCCCTGATGAACGAACTCTCGCTCATCTTCCGGAAGATGGGGATCGACACAAAGGCGGTGCTCGAGGCCGCCGGGACCAAGTGGAACTTCCACAACTATCGTCCCGGCCTCGTCGGCGGCCACTGCATCCCGGTCGACCCCTACTACCTGGTCTACAAGGCCGAAGAACTCGGCTATCACCCGCAGGTGATCCTCGCCGGCCGTGCGATCAACGACGCCATGCCCAAGCACGTCGCTGAGATGGCGATCAAGGAGTTGAACCGGGCCGGCAAGGTGATCCGGGACTCAAAGGTCCTCATTCTCGGCCTGACCTACAAGGAGAACGTCCCCGATACGAGGGAGAGCCCGGCCGGAGAGATGGTCCATGAGCTCAAGGAGTTCGATATCGATGTCTACGGCTACGACCCGCTCCTCCGCCCCGTAGAGATCGAGCGGTTCGGGGCAAAGCCGGTCGCTTCGCTTCAGGGGCTCGACGGCCCGGTGGACTGTATCATCATCAACTCGCCGCACAGTGTCTTTGCGGCGCTGACGCTTGATGCGGTGCTTTCGATCTGCAACGGAAAGCCGATCGTCGTGGACGTGACGGGGATGCTCCGGAGGAACGACGGGGTCCGGGAAGGGTGCGTGTATTGTACTCTTTAAATACCTTTGCCTGAATAAAGAAGAAAAGATATTATTTGCAGTTGAAATCGGGCAATGGAATGGGGGTACTATTCCCTATCTCTGCCCCAAAACGATAAATATCAACCGGTTAGAGTAATCTCATGCTTCTCTGGATCGGCCTTGGGCTCATCGTGGCTGCTATCATCCCCTATATTATATTCTTCATCGGGATCAGCGTTGGAAAGAGACCCGGAGAGCCGCCGGCACTCAAGGAGTATCCGTCGATAAGCATCATCATATCGGCCTATAACGAAGAGGCCGTAATCCAGAAGCGGGTCGATAACATCCTCGCATCCTCATACCCGGTGGATCGGTACGAGGTAATCTTTGTGGACGACTGCTCCTCCGACAACACCCGGGCGCTTTCCGAGGAAGCCTTCCAGAGGGCGGGCATCACTCACCGTATCATTGCAAATACGGAGCGTATGGGAACGAATCGGTCCTATAACAAAGCGATGCAGGTAGCACGTTTTCCAATCATCGTAACCACGGATGCGGACGTCTTCTTCGAGCGCGAAGCTCTCGCGCGCCTCATCTCCCGGCTCGTCAGCGACGATCGCATCGCCGCAGTCTGCGGGGACCTCCACCCCCTCCCGGACGACGGGTCCCATCCGGCACAGATGGAGAGCGCCTACAGGAATTACTACGGGCGGATGTGCACCTGGGAGAGCGCCGTCGACTCCACCTACACCTTCAACGGCGCACTCGTCGCGTTCAAGCGCGACCTGGTGACCAGGATCGACGACAAACGCGGAGCAGACGATGCAAATACAGCCTTCGAAGCGATTCGGCGCGGATTCCGGACGGCTTACGAACCCTCTGCTCTGGTATACGAGGACATCCCTCGTGACTTCCACAAGCAATACCGGCAGAAGATCCGGCGAGCGACGCGTCTGATCGAGGCGACAACCGCAAACCTCGATCTTTTAAGGCATGCCCGCCCGTTCTCCCGATTCTTCTATCCGTTGCGGATCTACATGTATCTCGTAACGCCGGCCCTCTTCTTCGCCGGCAGCGCTCTCTTCATCGCAGGACTCGCTCTTGCATTCCCCATCCTCGCTCTCGGACTGATCTGTCTCATCGCCCTGGTCGGTTACTTCTGGAGGAGCAGTACGCTCATCTCTTTCGCCACGAACCAGGTCTATCTCGCAAAAGGGCTGCTCAACCTCGGGAAAGATATGCGGGTCTGGGAGAGTACGTCAACCAAGGCGGGGACCGGGTAATCAACCCGTTTTTTCTCAACTGGAGATCATGATCCGGCCGATTTTGCCGGAGACACGATCCGGGGCGACGAACCGGGCCCTGCAAGAGAACTATATCTTCCTGTAGAATAGACTCTTCTACCCATGTGCGGCATCGCCGGGCAACTGCAACTTTCGGGAGGGACGGCGGATCGAGATCTGATCCGGCGAATGTCCGACCTTCTTCAGCACCGCGGGCCCGACGGGGACGGGATCTACGTCGACGGGATGGTGGGGCTCGCTCACCGCCGCCTGGCGATCATCGACCTCTCCGGGGAGGGGCGTCAGCCGATGCAGAACGAGGACGGGACGCTCTGGCTGGTCTTCAATGGGGAGATCTACAACTACAGGGAGCTCATGGGGGAGTTGATCTCGTACGGGCACCGGTTCCAGTCCAGGACCGACAGCGAGGTGATCCTCCACGCATACGAGGAGTGGGGAACAGGGTGTTTATCCAGGTTCAACGGAATGTGGGCGTTCGCCCTCTGGGACGGGCGGCGACGCGAACTCTTCTGCGCCCGGGACCGCCTGGGGATAAAACCGTTCTATTACGCTGAAACACGCGATTCGTTCCTCTTTGCCTCCGAGATCAAGGCGCTCCGTGCGCACCCCGATGTCGGCAGGCGCCCCGACGAGGAGATGGTCTCTGCATTCCTCGCATGGGGCCTCGCGGATCACACCGACCGGACGATGTTTGAGGGCGTGCGCCAGCTGCTTCCGGCGCACTACATGATCGTCGGCGAGGATGGGATTGCAGAGCGCGCAGCCTTCTGGGAGGTTTCGTTCAATCCCGCACTGAATTCGGAACCCGGTTCTGACGGACGCCTTGCCACCGCGTTCCGGGAGCTCCTTGAAGATGCGGTGGACCTTCACCTCCGGAGCGACGTACCGGTCGGAACATGCCTCTCCGGCGGCCTGGATTCTTCCACCCTGGTGGCGCTCATCGACCGCGCGCTCCGCCGTGGGACTCCCGGGGTCGAACCCCCGCATCAGGATACGTTCTCAGCCTGCTTCCAGGATAAGCGGTTCGACGAGAGCGCCTATATCGATATCGCCGTGAAGGGTTCTGGTGTCAGGTCGCATCGGGTCTACCCCGGTACCGATACCATCTGGGCCGACCTTGAACACCTGCTCTACATCAACGACGAACCGTTTGCCGCCCTGACGTTATACTCCCAGTACTGCGTCATGCGGCTTGCCCGGGAGGAGGTGAAGGTGGTGCTGGACGGGCAGGGAGCGGACGAACTCCTTGCAGGCTACATCGCCTATCAGTACTGCCATATCAGGGGGCTGATCCGGGAGTTCCAGATTCTTCAGGCCGCGCGCGAGACCCTCGGAACGCTCCGGCACCACGGCGATTTCCTCTCGTACGCGGTAGGGCAATTCTTCGCGAGGAAGGAGCGCCGGGGCCTGATCCGGTCGGAAGGCCCCGGTTTTCCCCGCTACCGCGGCACCCTGAACGAAGCCCTGGAAACCGACCTGATGCGGGCGAACCTGCCCTACCTGCTCCACTGGGAAGACCGGACAAGTATGGCCTTCTCCATCGAAGCACGGGTGCCGTACCTGGATTACCGGGTCGTGGAGTTCCTGGCTTCATTGCCCGCCGACCAGAAGATCAGGGGCGGTGTGACAAAGTTCATCCTCAGGAAGGCGACCGGGGGGCTTATACCCGAGGCGATCCGGTGCAGGATGGACAAGAAAGGGTTCGCCACCCCGGAAGAGGTCTGGATGCAGGGAGATATGAGCGGACGGGTCCTTGAGATCATGTCGTCGGAGACGTTCCGGAGCCGTCCCTACTGGGATGCCGATGCTGTAGCAGAAAATTACAGAGACTTTCTTGAGGGGAAGGCGCCCTACTCGTCCGAGATCTGGCGGATGGTCTGCTGCGAGCTCTGGCTGCGGCGGTTTATCGATCCGGCGTGAACATACCCCTCCCGAAGAAGAGAGGGTCAGCGCGCGATCAGATCTGGCCCAGGCGGATGTACTGCTTCAATCCGTAACTTGCGAAACTGTAGGTATACCGTATCGCCCGGATTATGCCGGACGGACCTCTCCGGTAGAGTTTCATCCCGACGAGCATATTGCGGAAGTAATGGAAGACGAGTTTCACGTTCCTTACAAAAAGTGCGCGCGACGATATGTTCAGGCCCTGAAGGTCGCTCGATGCGTCCCTCCCGATCGCGTCGAAGCGTTCCTTCTTCTCTTGCGGGTAATCTTCGAAGTACCCGCGATGATGATAGATCACCTCCGGGATGAACTTGATCTTTCCGTCGACCACCGCTTTCTCATGTATCGCGCCGTAATACCGTAACCGGTCCTTCTTTGCAAGCCTGACATGGATCTCCGGGTGCCCGGACGGCGTTTCGAGGACCGTGCCGTCCGGGAGGACGTCATACCGCAAAAAAGAATATGCATCATACTCTTTTGAGGACGTCAGAGCCCGGAGCATCTGTAAGAACTTCGGTTCCAGGATCTCATCAGGAGCGAGGACGAACACCCATTCATTCTGCGCCCGCTCGATCCCATAATTTCGTTCGATGGCAAAACTTCCAGAAAACTCCCTCTGGATGACCACAGCACCAAACGCTTCGGCGATTTCGACGGTCTTATCCTCACTCTGCCCGTCGACGATGACAATTTCATCAAAGTACGGGGAGATCATCTCTAACGATCTGGCCAGATCAGACTCCTCATTTTTCGTAATCAAACAGACTGAGATTCCCATCCCATCACCAATCATATCATTTTTTGCCAGAAGACTTTCCATAGAGATTTTGCACAGCCATGGCAATCTGAAGCCATGAAAACTGTCCTACTGCTTTTTTACGAGCCAAATTCCCCATTTTATTCTGAATGACATCATCGGTCAGAACCCGCACCAGTGCGTCGGCAAGCCCGGAGGTATTTCTCGGCTCCACGAGGAGTCCGGTCACGCCGTCGTCGATGAGATACGGTATGCCCCCGACATTTGTCCCCACCAGGGGCTTGCCGCACGCCATTGCTTCGAGTCCTGCAATGCTGGTCGCCTCCTTGAGGGAAGGCAGAACCACGACGTCCGCCGCCGTATACCAGGAGGGCATCTCGGCATTAGGAACCGATCCGATAAAATAAATCATATCCTGCACCCTGAGTTCGCGGACTTTCTCCCGGAGCAGGGTCAACTGGTCGGGGTACGACCCTCCGACAACGAAGAATCTGGTATCCGGACACTGTTGAAGGATCGCCGGAACCGCTTCGATCAGGTATCTGACGCCGTTCTTCGGTTCGAGACGGCGGGGACAGAGCACGATCTTAGTCTCCGGCGCGAGAGCGTACTGCTGCCGAAGGTTTTTGGGCGGAACATTCGGTGAAAATTTCTCTGTATCAACCCCGTTTGAGATAAACGTGATCTTATCCGCCGGGATTCCCAGTGATCGGACAGCTTCGGCAAGTTCGTCGCTCGGGGTGATGATCCGATCCATGCGCGCGTAGACCCATCGGTACAGCCACAGCAATTTCCCCTGATCAAGACGGTCCAGGAACCCGGAAGTATGCTCGGTTGCAACTCCGAGGACCCCCGATTGCAACCTCGAGACGAATCCGTCGGGGAAGACGTAGTGGGAGTGCAGAAGGTCTATCTTTTTTACTTTTTTAATACGTCTCACGGTGAAGTATTCGAAGATGGCAAAGAGTGGGTATAGAGCCACGGTGTTCCGGGGCAGGTAGATCCTGACGAGATGAAGACCGTCGATCGTCTCTTCCCTCGGAGCGGATAACGTGTCCCGGAATGTAACTATCGTGACGTCGTTTCCAAGGCTCCGGAGCGCTCTGGCAAGCTCGTAGACGTGTGCTGCGATACCCCCGACGTTCGGGGGGAAATCCACTGAAAGCATGCAGATCTTGAGCACCATCCGATCCCCTAACTACATGTACGTCAGGCGCATGTTATGCTTTCCCATCTTGATGACCGCGGGATAGCAAGCCCCTGGACAAAAATGAGATGTGGCAGCAGTGCTATATAGGACGCCGGACCAATGATTGACCTATCACTCCGTCATGCAGGTGAGCCATGAGCGTTGCAATAATCCTCGGGACCCGGCCCGAGATCATCAAGATGTCCCCGATCATTCGGGAGTATGAACGGAGGGGAGACGGCTACTTCATCCTCCACACCGGCCAGCACTACTCCTACTCGATGGACAGGATCTTCTTTGAGCAACTGCATCTTCCGGATGCCCGGCACAACCTCAACGTGGGGTCGGGCCTGCAGGGGGAACAGACAGGAAAGATGCTCAGAGAGATAGAACGGGTCCTGATCGACGAAAAACCGCGTGCGGTCCTTGTGCAGGGGGATACTAACACGGTGCTCGCGGGAGCGCTTGCCGCAGTAAAACTCCATATTCCGGTGGGGCACGTCGAGGCCGGCCTGCGGAGCAACGACCGGAGGATGCCCGAGGAGATCAACCGGGTCCTGACGGATCATGTTTCGGACTACCTTTTTGCGCCGACCGCGGAGTCGCAACGGAACCTGAGGCGCGAAGGGGTGCCGGAAGAGAAGATCTTCGTTTGCGGGAACACGGTTGTAGACGCGGTCTTCCAGAACCTCGCGATCGCCGAACAGGCGGTGGACCCCCTTGCCGAACTCGGAGTCCGACCGGGCGGCTACTTCCTGGTAACAGCCCATCGCCAGGAGAACGTCGACGACGCGAGGAAACTAGGCGATATTCTTGAGGGCCTGGAGCGCGTCGCGGCCGAGTACGCGATGCCCGTGATCTACCCCATTCACCCCCGGACAAGGAAGATGATGGAGCTGTTCGGGTTACGGACCGGATCTGTCCGTTGCATCGAGCCTCTGGATTACCTCTCCTTCCTCCAGTTGGAGAAGCATGCAAGGCTGATCCTGACGGATTCGGGAGGGGTGCAGGAGGAGGCGTGCATCCTCCGCGTGCCCTGTGTGACGCTACGGGAGAACACGGAGCGGCCGGAGACGGTAGTTGCGGGAGCAAACATTCTGGTGGGAACCGACCCGGGAACGATCGTGGATGGTGTGCGGACGATGATGGAGAGGGAGCGAGTCTGGCAGAACCCCTACGGTGACGGGACGACAGGAGAAAAAATTGTAGAGATCGTCGACGGGTGTGGGCAATCCTCGAAATGAGGATAGCGTACACTTTAATCCCAATTTAACCTTAGAACCCTCTTTTCCTTTAAAGAATCGTTGCATACTTCAATCATTTTCAATATATCTAACCCGACATATCCGTTTGAGATATTTTGTTCAGATTTCGCCGTGACACAATTTAAAAAGGAATGTAATTCATCCCTAAGAGTGTTATTTGGGATAATCTCTAGATTATATGAACTGTTGTTATTCTCTACAACTTCAATTGTCTGCGAGGTACAGTTTACCAGAGCAGATCTCTTTGAGCCAACAATAACGAGAGAGCGAGTTTTCGGAGGGGTTAGCCAGCTCAACTCAATGTTGATAATCATCTCATCAAGATTACAATTAATAAATACTGCCTCAGCCCCTTTTAGTTTACTTCTTCTATATGCATTCCCAGTACAAGATACTTCATCAGGATTCTTTCTGAAGATATAATGTATGATATCAAAAGGATGAGGAGCTAAATCAAAAATTACATCCCGATCTTCAAACAGTGGTTCTATATTCGTCCACTTCAATTTCATTATTCGGATGTCCCCAAATTCATAATGCTCGATCATATCTCTTATTTTCGCAATCGCATTGTTGAATCTAAAAATATGGCCCACAGAAAGAACCACATGGTTATCCTTTGCAATATCGATCAACTGACGACCTTCGTCAATTGTCATCGCCAACGGTTTTTCAACTAGAACGTTTTTGTGAGATTCCAAAAACTCTTTTGCTAAAGGATAGTGACTGGCATTAGGTGTACAAATACTTACTGCCTTAATGCCATCATCAGTAAGCAAATCCCTATAATTTTTGGTAGTGGATACACCATATTTTTTGGAACAAAATTCCAAATTTTTGTCGAGCAGATCAGCCACATATACGTCGTTTCCAAGTGCCACATACTCCTCAACATGTTTTCTGCCCCAGTAGCCACCTCCAATCACTGCAACTTTCGATGAAACCACATTAAACACCGAAATAATAATGGTTAAACATTTATTTATAGTGTGGTTTTGCAGGAACTCCCACAACGATTTGGCCGTCATCTACGTCTTTAGTAACGACTGATCCGGCTCCAATCATTGCACCATGCCCTATAATTACCGGCCCAATTATGGTTGAGTTCGCCCCAATAGATGCCCCACTTTTCACAACTGTCTGTACTAACTTCCAATCTCCTTCTTGTTTCAATTCACCGCTTTCATTGGTAGCCCTTGGAAATTTATCATTTGTGAAAACAACGCCAGGGCCGATAAAGACATTGTTTTCTATGGTCACCCCACTAGGGATGAAAGTGAATGCCCTGATCTTACAGTTATCTCCAATTTTCACATCGCCCTCAATATATACAAAAGAATCAATTTTACAGTTATTACCAATGTCACACCCATAGAGGTTAACTAAATCCTTAATTGTGGTTCCCTCACCAAAAGTAACATTCTTTATGATGGAATATCGACTTTCGACATCATGCATCAATCAATCATCTCCGCTATGCATTCACAGACGTACTCCACATCGTCGTCTGGGATCCCAGGATATAGGGGTAGAGATAAGACTTCTTTGCTAAATGCTTCAGAAATGGGATAATCACCCTCTTTGTAACCGTATAAATCCCTATAGATAGGCTGAAGATGAATAGGAATAGGATAGTGAACACCGGTTTCAATACCGCACTTGTTTAAATGTTCACTGACTTTATCCCTATTTTTCAATTTTATTGCAAAGATGTGATGCACCGAACCCACACTTTCATCCAACAAATGCTCTTTTGGAATGAGGGAACGATAGAGTGAAACAGTATTCTTTCTTTTTTCATTCCAGTCGTCAAGATATCTCAATTGAATCAATCCTATCGCTGCATTTATGGTATTTAATCGAGCAGTATATCCAACAACAGAGTGCTTATATTTATCAATTCTACCACAATCACGCAAGATTCTAACTTTCTCCGCAAGATCTTCATCATTTGTTGTGACCATTCCCCCATCCCCACCGACGGTCATATTTTTTATAGAGTAAAATGAAAAACAGCCAGCATCTCCTATACTTCCCACCTTTTTCCCGCCGTATTCAGCACCGTGCGCTTGGCAAGCATCTTCAATGACAAAAATATCGTTTTCTTTTAGTTGATGATAGATTTGCTCCAGGTTACATGGATTTCCATATAGATGGACAGGCACTATTCCCTTCACGTCCCTTATTTTAGGACCAAATAAAGTGGGATCGATGTTACCCGTGTTTCCCTCTACATCTGAGAAAACAGGTCTACCGCCAGCCTGAATAATAGAGTTCGCAGTTGCTATGAATGACATAGGAGTTGTTAGTATCGGCTCATTTTTTTTCACACCCCTCGCAATAAGCGATGAAGTTAGTGCAAAAGTTCCAGAATTTACAGAAACTGCATATTTTGTACCGATATATCGGGCGAATTCCTCCTCAAACTTGAACACACTTTCACCCATTACCAGTTTTTCATTTTCAAGGGCCAAAACAGCAGCATTTTTCATTTCATCGGAAATTATTGGACGTGACAGTGGGATTTTAACCATAAATAACATTTCTCACCACCCGGGGTTATAACTTGCGATTGAGTAGTATTCTATCGATTAACATCCTATATGCGCACAGTGATGCCATGTCCTGTTCACAGCAGATCTGCGTTTCAACCACAAAACAGGGAAGAATGAGGCGATCCTGACCGAGACGGAGACTCCGTTCGTCCTCCCCCAGCGTCGCAACAGCCGCAGTATGCGGCGTAGATCCATCTCACAGACCTTCATCTACCACAAACGGCTCATTCATGCCGGAAAGCGCGAAGTCGACGGTCTAACGTCCTACCTCTACAAGGATGCCGATCTGGCGATGGAAGAGCAGAAGACACGCTACCACTTGGCTGGGAGGGGCGATCAACCGTGAGCCATCGATCCAGGTGGGCAAACTCTCTCTCCAGAACGCCGCGGCGGTCTTCGGTCACGTCTTTGTCGGGTTCCTCTGTCTCCATCTCTACTGCCGGATCCTCAACCAGATCAAACAGGCAGGGCTGTCGGCACACCTCGCGCCACAGGGACTCCTCCTGAAACTCTCAAAGATATATACTGTAGTTTACGAGGAGGAGAAACGGATGACCGAGGCGCTAAAGCAGATGGGAGCTTGTCACGAAACTCAAACTCGATCTATTCCCTAAGTGTGGAGAGGTTGAAGATTCTAATGCGTGAGACGGAACAACAATAACCGCCCGTGAAGACGGGGATATGACCTCACGCGAAGAGTGAGTTGTACCGAAATATTGTGTCGATTTCGCAGTATTGCACTATGTTTGCGTGTTAAAATTGGCGAACTACTGGACTAGTGGACTATTTCATCTTAATTTGCGGGTATAGTCTCTTGAGTTTCACCCTTGCCTCTGCCGTCGTAAACTGCCAATCTACCTCTTTTTGCCGGGTATTCCTGTCCGTTTCCCAGTGTTTTGTCTCGACCCGAAGGGTTTCGCGGTCCCCGATTCTGCGGTTCAGGCATTGTCGCGTGAGTGC
>NZ_DANC01000051.1:0-8152 GCF_002499755.1 Methanoculleus sp. UBA291
AAGGGTAATAAATAATCACCGCCGGAACCCTGCTCTCATCCGGCGGTTATCGTCTTCACCTCATGTCCCCCGGCTCCGGCGTCTGCTATTGCGGTTCCAGCACGCATAAGACCCGGAGACCGGCAAAGGGGCCGGAGATGGTTCCTTCTGCAAGCCAATCTATTGAGTGAAGAGAGGTACCGCACCCGGCCCCCCCTGTCCCCCGGGAAATTCACGTTCCGGCGTATCCACCGCCTCTCCCGGCGCCGTGGTGGTTGCCCCACCCCCACCGACCAGAATGTTGATATATTATACATTATTAATAATGTATAATTGGGGTGCCTGAATGGCTGAAAGTTTCAACGTCAAACTTGAGGAGGCGAAGTACTACTCTCCCGAGGCCAGCTGCAAGGAGCGCTCCTGGATCGGTGACTACAACCGGACCTACCAGAAGTTCCTGGCAGACCCCGATGGGTTCTGGGACTGTATCGCGAGGGAACTTGAATGGTTCCAGCCCTGGGACCGGGTGAAGGAATGGGAATACCCGTACGCAAAGTGGTTCGTCAACGGGAAACTCAACATCACACACAACTGCCTGGACCGCCACGCCCACCGCGAGCGGCGGAACAAGGTTGCGATCCTGTGGCGGGGGGAGACTGCGGACGAAGAGCGGACCTACACCTATCGCCAGCTCCTGCAGGCTGTCTCCCGGTTCGCGAACGGTCTTAAGCGCCTCGGCGTCGGGAAGGGCGACCGGGTCTGCATCTACATGCCGGTGGTGCCCGAACAGGTCATCGCGATGCTCGCCTGCGCCCGCATCGGCGCCGTCCACTCGGTCGTCTTCGGCGGGTTCGGCGTCAGCGCCCTCAACCAGCGGATCCGGGGCATCGACGCGAAGGTGGTCGTCACCGCCGACTTCACCTACCGGCGCGGCAAGGCAATCCCGCTCAAGACCATCGTAGAAGAGGCGGTCGTCAACGCCCCGAGCGTTGAGCGGATCGTCATTCTCCGGCGCGATGCCGATAAGCCCGTGGAACTCCACCCCGAGATGGAGGTGGACTATTACGACCTGATGGACGGCGCGGAGCGGGAATGTCCGGCTGAACCGATGGACGCCGAAGACCCGCTCTTCATCCTCTACACGAGCGGCACGACGGGGACCCCGAAAGGCATCGTCCACGCCTGCGGCGGCTACATGGTCGGGACCTACTACACGACGAAGTACGTCTTCGACGTCAAGGACAGCGATGTCTACTGGTGCACCGCCGACCCCGGCTGGATCACCGGTCACAGCTACGCCGTCTACGGCCCGCTCCTGAACGGCGCCACCTGCCTCCTTGCGGAGGCAACCCCCGATTACCCGACCCCGGGCAACTACTGGGACCTCATCGAAGAGTACGGCGTCACCATCTTCTACACCGCCCCGACCGCCATCCGGATGTTCATGCGGGTGGGCGAGGAGTGGCCGAACCGCTACAACCTCTCGTCGCTTCGCATCCTCGGATCGGTCGGCGAACCGCTCAACCCCGAGGCTTTCGAGTGGTTCTACCGCACCATCGGAAAAGAGCGGTGCCCGATCATGGATACCTGGTGGCAGACCGAGACCGGGATGCATATGCTGACCACGACGATCGGCGAACCCATGCGCCCGGGATTCGTGGGCAGGCCGATCCCGGGCGTCGTCGCAGACGTCGTCGATGCGGCCGGAAACCCGGTCCCGCCGGGCACCGGCGGCCTCCTGGTCGTCAGGGAGCCCTGGCCGTCGATGATGCGGACGATCTGGAACGACGACGAACGCTACCGCAAGTACTGGAACACCATCCCCGGATGCTACACGGCGGCCGATCTTGCGGTGAAGGATGAAGACGGCTACATCATGGTCCTCGGCCGGTCCGACGACCTGATCGTCGTCGCCGGGCACAACATCGGCACCGCAGAGGTCGAGAGCGCGCTCGTCTCCCACGCAGCCGTGGCGGAAGCGGCCGTGATCGGGAAACCCGACCCCCTGCGGGGGAACACCATCAAGGCCTTCGTCATCCTCAGAGACGGCTGCGAACCCGGTGAGAAACTGAAGAACGACCTCGTCTACCACGTTCGGATGACACTTGGGCCCATCGCCATCCCGTCCGAGTTCGACTTCGTCCGGTCGCTCCCAAAGACCCGGAGCGGCAAGATCATGAGGCGGCTCTTAAAAGCGCAGGAACTGGGTATGGACCCCGGCGATACATCGACCCTGGAGGAATAAATAACCATCCCCTTTATATACTGTTTTAAGCATGATATATATATGAATGAGCGTAAACCAGAGGAGTCCCTCAAGATAGAAAATATCGTCGCTTCCGCGAAAGTGACGGATTCGCTTGATCTCCCCTCTCTTGCCTCCCAGTTGAAGGACGCGGAATATAATAAAAAACGGTTCCCCGGCGTCGTTCTCCGGATGCAGGACCCGAAGATCGCCGCACTCGTCTTCGGCTCCGGCAAGGTCGTCCTGACCGGTGCGAAGAGCATCGACAGCCTCTCGCGGGGCCTGCAGATCCTCGGCGAGCACCTGCGGGCACTCGGTATCGATATCCCCGAACCTGAAAAACTGACCTACAAGGTCCAGAACATCGTCACATCGGCAGACCTCGGGACACCGATCAACCTGAATAAGATTGCCGTAGGGTTCAACCTGGACAAAATCGAATACGAACCCGAACAGTTCCCCGGGCTCGTTTACCGGCTCGACGACCCGAAGGTGGTCGTTCTCCTCTTCGGGTCCGGCAAACTGATCATCACCGGCGGCAAGGTGCCCGAAGACGCCAGGCGTGCGGTGCAGCGGATCCTCTCCGAACTCTCCAGTCTCGGGCTCATCTAATCCTATAAAATATCCTTCTCTTTTTTTTGGTCGTACGGACCCCCGGTTATTCCCTCTTCTCCGGTATGAAAGTGAGAGGAGGCCGGGACTCGGGCGGCTGGGCCCCGGTTCGTAAACCAGCCGGACTCCTTCTCTCTCCCGGAGATCACCTCCTCATCGCCGAAGGGGGCATGATCCGGTAAGGAAACGGATAATTATCGTCAACCCATTGCTCCATCGATTCTCTTAAAACAACCACAATCGCAAAATCTCCTATTGAAATAATAATATTTTTATAGTCAGATTTAAAACAATAGATATCATCTGATGGTGAACGGATGAGGTCCGACAAGATACAGTATTTTACGCCACGCGATGAAGAACTCGCTGAACTTCTCATGGGTATCGGTATCAAGAGGAATGTCTCCAAAGTGCTCGTATACCTTGCGAACACCGATGAAGCAACCTCTCGCGATATCGAGCGGGGCACCGATCTCCGCCAGCCTGAAGTCAGCATCGCCATGCGCTACCTCAAGGAGTGCAACTGGATCGACACCCGCGAGAGCAAGTCGGAGAGCAAAGGGCGGCCGGTGAAGATCTACACGCTCTCCCGTCCGATAACGGAGATCATGGATACAATCGAGAAGGAAAAGAAAAAAGAAGCCCGGCACCAGCTGGACCTCATTCAGAAGATGCGGGAATGCATCTCATTGCAATGACACAACGCGGCAACCCTTCTCCTCACCGACAATAACCGTTATTTTTTCTCCGTATGCCGTGAAAAGGCCGCACTCGAGCGCGCCGGGAATGGCGGCTATCTCTCTTTCCAGGACCCGGGGACTTTTGATCGCTCCGAAGTCGCAATCAACGATGAAGTTCCCGTTGTCGGTAACAACCGGGCCGTCTTTCTTCACGCCGTCCCGGAGAACCGGCTCGGCGCCGAGGAGAGCGAGGCGCCGGATGACGCCTGCGGAGGCGAACGGGAGCACCTCGACCGGGACGGGTGCACTCAGGGTATCGACCATCTTCGTCGGATCGACGACGATGAGCACCTTTCGGGATGCGTCCGCCACGCATTTCTCCCGGAGGAGCGCCGCGCCGCGTCCCTTGATCAGGCAAAGATCCGGATCGACCTGATCGGCCCCGTCGATGGCGATATCGATCTCGGGGTGTTCGTCGAGGCTCGTGAGCGGGATGCCGTACCGGTGTGCACGGACGGCCGCCTGGTAGGATGTCGGAACGCCGGCGATGGACAGACCCTCTCCGGCGATCCGCATCCCCAGCCGCTCCATCGCAAAAAAGACGGTCGACCCGGTGCCGAGACCGACGACCATCCCGTCTTCGACCGCCCCGGCTGCCCGATACCCCGCATTCCGCTTCGCCTCTGCTGCAATCATCGCCGTACTCATCGTCCTCTCTTCAGATATCCGTTCCACCGAAGATCCTCCTGAGGCGATCTGCGGCCCGATATGCCGTACAATCGAGCGTGATGGGCGTAATGGAGACGTTGCCTTTCTGCACCGCGTGCGCGTCGGTCCCTTCCTCCGCATCTTCGTGCAGGGGCCCGTCGATCCAGTAGTAGGGGCGCCCGCGAGGGTCGAGGCGCCTCTCCACGCCGGTGTAGAAGAGCTTCTCGGCAAGGCGGGTGATCTCGTAACCGCCGCGCACCGATGCCGGGATATTCACGTTGATGACGTCGGCATTCTCCGGGAACCCGTTTGCGAGAATCTTACCGCAGATCTCGCGGACCACCAATTTTGCATCGGAGAACCTATCCGTGATCTTCGATGGATCGTCGAACTTATCGCCCTGGTCCTCCACCTGCAACGAGAAGGCAAGGGACGGCACTCCCTGGTTGGCCGCTTCGAGCGCGGCCCCGACGGTCCCCGAAGTCATGATGGACTCGTATGAGAGGTTTTCACCGATATTGATGCCGCTGACGACGAGGTCCGGGTTCAGGTTCAGGGCAAACAGCCCGATGATCACGGAATCGGTTGGTTTCCCGCCGACCGAGTATGCCGGCACCCCGTTCATCGCCACCCGGGTTGCACGGATAGGCTCAAAGATGGAGATCGATCGCCCCACGGCGCTCTGCTGGGTGGCGGGCGCGACCACGGTGACGTCGGCGATCGGCGCAAGCGCATCATACGCCGCCCAGAGCCCCGCAGACGTGATTCCATCGTCATTGGTAAGCAAAATCTTTTGTTTCATCCTTGTTTATAGGATGGTCCCTGAGTCACAAAAACCTGCCCGATCGTCAGGGTCAAGTCTCCGGCGGTCAACCTTGTACTACGATGAAGGCACTTCTCGCCGAATACTCCGTATGCAACGACCCCGACCTTGCGCCTGAGGGTGCTGCCATGCTCGCCACGCTGAGCGAGAGTTTTGCCCGGTGCGGCTACGACGTGGTGGTCCCGGAGGGACCCGATTTCGAGGGGGAGATCCGGAGGCTCGCGCCCGGGTGCGACGTAGGGCTGGTCATTGCACCGGACCACCTCCTTTTCCGGTACACGCACCTCCTCGAACAGTTCACTCACAACGTCGGATGCGGCAGTATGAATGTGGCTGTCTGCGCAAACAAACAACGGACAGCGGCAATCCTCTCCCGGAACGGGGTTGCGGTCCCCCCCGATGCCGGTGAAGGGAGACAGGTGGTCAAACCGATCATGGGCTGCGGCGCCCGCGGGGTCCGGCTGACGGACGGGGAGCCGGGTGCCGGCGAGTTCGCCCAGGCATATATCGAGGGGGAGACGCTGAGCGTGAGTCTTGTGGGAAGCCGGGTGACCGGCGACGTCTGTGAGTTCTACTCTGGCAACCCCCCGCTCCTGCTCGCCGTCAACCGGCAGGAGATCGCCGTCGCAGAAGACGGGAGTTTCCAGTATCTCGGGGGCGAGACGCCCGTCCACCCGGAGCGCGAGGAAGAGATCGTCGCCACGGCCGTCCGGGCGCTGAACATCCTCGGGTGCCAGGGATATGCCGGGATCGATGTCATCGTCAAAGACCGCATCTACGTAGTGGACGTCAACCCGAGACCTACGACCAGCCTGGTCGGCATCGCAGCCGTCATGGAGGAGGAGATCGCCGATATCCTTGTTGCTGCGTCCCACGGCAAAAGACCGACGGAGGTCCATCTCTCCGGGAGGGTGCGGTTCGACACGGACGGGAGGATCAGCCGGCCATGATCGGCATCGATATCGGCGGTGCGAACCTCAAGGTCGTCGACGACGCCGGTGTGCACATCCACTACTGCCCGCTCTGGCAGGGCGCCCCGCTTGCCGCACTCCTCGAACCCTACGCGGAACCCGCCGCCGTGGTGATGAGCGGAGAACTGGCGGACTGTTTTGCAAGCAAGATTGAGGGCATCAAATGGATCGTCGGGACCGTTCATGCGGTCATCCCCGATGCCGCCTTCTACGGCACCGACGCGGCGTTTCATACCCGGCCGGTCCCGGACCTTGCCGCTGCGAACTGGCTGGCGTCGGCGGATTACCTGCGCGAAGAGTACGCCGATGCGGTGCTCCTCGACGTGGGGAGCACCACTGCCGACGTCATTCCCCTCAACTCCTTCGAGAGTCTCAAAGGGCTGACCGACACCCGGCGGCTGCAAAAACAGTATCTCGTCTATACCGGCATGCTCAGGACGAACGTCGCCGCAATCCTGTCGTCGGTGATGCTGGACGGAACGGTAACCCCGGTGAGCACCGAGTACTTCGCCGCAAGCGCCGATGTGCATCTCGTGCTCGGCCATATCGCTCCGGAAGACTATACCTGTCCGGCTCCGGATAACGGTGCAAAGACCGCCGATGCAGCGCTCCGGAGGCTTGCCAGGGTCGTCTGCGCCGATCTCGACGAGATCGGGGAGTCCGGGGCCCTCCAGGTGGCCAGGCAGTTCTGGGAGGCCCAGAGAACGCTGATCGTCCGTGCAGTGGGGCGTGCGCTCTTCCGGAGCGGCGCCGAGCAGGTGATCACGGCTGGGATAGGAGCGGACCTTTTCGCCCGTGAACTGGACGGCATCATGCTGGAACAGGAACTCGGAGAGTTCTCGGATGCACTGCCCGCGTATGCGGTGAGGGAGGTGGCGCTACGGCAAACCGCTTCCGACTGACCCTCGTTCTGCTCGCGGCATCGGTCGTCATCACGGCGGCGTCGTTTGTTCTCGGGTTTCCGTTCTTCTTCCTCTTCCTAGTTATACCACTGATCCCGCTGTTCGGGCGCACTCCTGTTGTGAAGCGCTGTCCGGTCTGCGGGTGGGAAACCACAGGCAGCGAGCGCTTCTGCCCCTACGATGGGACGCCGCTCACGGTCGAGGGCGAAGGTGGCGAGGTTCAGCAGGGAGAGCGGTAGGGGAAGACCGAAGAGTTCTGTTGCCGGGATCGCGCCGAAGTCGCGGGAGGCGTAATTCCGGATTGTCCCCCGGTCGACGACGATCCCCATCGCCCGGAGGTAGTGTGCCGCCCGGTTGAAGGGCATCTGCTGCGCAAGAACGACGCAGAGGTCGACGATGGGCGATGCGAGGCGGGTGTCGGGGTAGAACGGCGCGTCTGCATAGCAGAGAGCGTTGCATTGCCGGCAGTAGAACCGCTTCACGTTGACCCGAATGGTGCGCTCTTTTCCGTCATCGAGCAGGACGGCAAACCGTTTTTCCCGCAGGTCATGTCCCGTCACCGGACCGCCGCACGACGGGCAGGCCGCGAGGTCGGTGAACTCGACACCGTCCATTGACGTCAGGGCGTTTCCCACCAGGTCGACGAGCATGGGCGGGACAGGCAGTTTTTTCATCACGGTGGTTGCTCCCCTGTGGAACTGTGTGAAAAGTATGGTATGCCACCAATAATAACCCCATTCCTCGAAGAGAACGGCCGGCATAGCGAGGACCCGGGCCCTCATGTCCGGTGCTCCGGGGGCGTGCCTCCCGAAACTGCCTTCATCGAAGTCTGCTCCGGACCGGGGCAGGAGAACCGCTCGACGGCGGCGCCCTGTGAGCGTCCGGGTCTATGGGCCCGGATGGCAGGCCCGAATATTGATCCGGTCGGTAATCCCGGGAAGTGCACCCACCCCCCGGAGTGAAGGGGGCACACAACCCACACTTATTCATCAAAAAATCGCTTGTTAAGCACTAGTGTTAAATATTTCAATTGTCTATATTAGTGTATCCGAGGTTTTTACCATGGATCTCAAGTACGTACAGACAACATGTCCCTACTGCGGTACCGGCTGCAGTTTCAACCTCGTCGTCCGGGACGGGAAGGTTGTCGGCACACAACCTTACACCCGCTCCCCGGTCAACGAGGGAAGGGTATGCCCCAAGGGCACCTACGCCCATGAATTCATCAACAG
>NZ_DANC01000039.1:0-245 GCF_002499755.1 Methanoculleus sp. UBA291
CAGTCGGGAAAGACGACGCTCGTCCGGTCGATATTCCCGAAATTGCCCTATATCTTACTGGAAGATCCCGATACCCGGGCCTTCGCGGAGGAGGACCCGCGCAGTTTTCTCGCACGTTACGAAAAGACCGGAGCGATCTTCGACGAGGTGCAGAGGGTCCCGGAACTCTTCTCGTACCTTCAGGGCGTCCTTGATAGAAACCAGAGGCCGGGACAGTTCATCCTCACCGGGTCCCAGAACTTCCT
>NZ_DANC01000039.1:423-1529 GCF_002499755.1 Methanoculleus sp. UBA291
CCCAGAACTTCCTGATGATGGAACGGATATCCCAGTCGCTTGCCGGCCGGGTCGGGATCGTCAAACTCCTCCCCCTCTCGATGAGGGAACTTGCCCGTGCCGGAATTGAGCCCGAACGGTACGAGGACCTCCTCTACACCGGCCTCTTCCCCCGCCTCTACAACAGCGGTATTCACCCGGCAGACTTCTATGCATCATATATCCAGACCTACATCGAGCGCGATCTCCGTCTTCTCAAGCAGGTGCAGAACCTCTCGACGTTCCAGACGTTCATGAAGATGTGCGCCTACCGATCCGGTCAGGTGGTGAACTACTCGTCCCTCGCGAACGACTGTGGCATCACCCACAACACGGCGAAAGAGTGGTTATCCCTTCTTGAGACGTCGCTCGTGATTGTCCTGGTCCGGCCCCACCACAAAAACTTCAACAAGCGACTCGTGAAGATGCCGAAACTCTACTTCACGGACCCCGGTCTTGCCGCACACCTGGCCGGGATACAGAGCGCCGACGATCTCGGTTACCACCCCCTCAAAGGGGGGCTCTTTGAATCGCTCATCATAACCGAGTTCCTGAAGTTCCGGTTCAATCGGGGCAGAGAGCCCAACCTCTACTTCTGGCAGGACAAACTCGGACACGAGATCGACTGCATCATCGAGTATGTGGGGTGGGACCCCGTCCCGGTCGAGATCAGGTCGGGCCGAACGGCAAGTTCCGACTTCTTTAAAGAGATCGCCTACTGGAACGGACTCTCCGGCAACACCCCGGACCGGTCGTTCGTGGTCTACGGGGGCGACCGGTCCCAGTATCGGGCGGCAGGACGGCTCATCGGCTACCGGGACCTGGAACCGATCGTCCCGTATCTGAAGTGATTGGGGAAAACGGATACACTTAAGCGGCAGCCGCAAGTTCTCTGCGAACCGATCGAACACCGAACAACCGGGGAGCCCCGGCGCCGTCGAGCTCGCAGCAGCGCTTTATACCGACGGGGACCTCGATCCGGCCACCGACCAGCCGGTCGCGGCCGGCAGTACCCCGGCGAAGACCCCTGCAAGGCGGGAAGAGCGACGGCGCACCACAGCGATCTCCGTATCACGTACACGGACCCT
>NZ_DANC01000039.1:1712-1836 GCF_002499755.1 Methanoculleus sp. UBA291
ACGGACCCTGAAAGTGCAAAGATCCTTCGCCTGACAGTTCAGTAAAGGGAGCAAGCAGGTGCAAACGGGGGGCGTCATGATCTCAGACTCTCCAAGCATATATGCGGTCCCGATGAATACCCTC
>NZ_DANC01000039.1:1846-12269 GCF_002499755.1 Methanoculleus sp. UBA291
CCCGGTATCCGGGGCCCGAGTCTGTACCGGAAGAGGGAGTCCTCTACGTAATTGTCCGGGAATCGGGCGTCTGCGTCACCACGGGAGACAGACCGCAGATCTTCCTCGACAGGAATCCAAAATCCGACGGATGCACGGTAGAGCGTATCCAGTACCTCGGACACCGGGGTGCGGCGCCCTGCTATGCGGCGGAGATAGCAGCAGATACCCCTGTGCCGGAAGGCATGGAGCACTCCGCGGTCCGGGCGCTCTACGGCAGAATCCCGGAGGATGAGCTTGCAATAGCCGCCCTTGCGGTCCAGATCGTCGATTTCGATAGAACGACGCAGTTCTGCGGGAGGTGCGGGGCAAAGACCTCCCAGAGCCGCACCGAACGGGCGAAGATCTGCCCTGCATGCAACCGGATCGCCTACCCCCGGCTATCGCCTGCAATCATCGTGCTGGTGAAAGACGGCGAGAAGATCCTGCTCGCCCGCTCGCCCAGATTTTCGCCCGGAATGTACAGCATCGTCGCCGGCTTCGTAGAGCCGGGCGAGTCCCTGGAGCATGCCGCCCGCCGGGAAGTCAGGGAAGAGACCGGAGTCTCCGTCCGGAACATCCGGTACTTCGGTAGTGAGCCCTGGCCGTTCCCGGACTCTCTCATGATCGGGTTCGTCGCCGAGTACGCAGGAGGCGAAGTGATCGCGGACAATAACGAGATCGAGGCCGCAGGATGGTTCGACCGCGATCACCTGCCCCTTCTGCCGTCCACGATGAGCATTTCCCGGGCGCTCATCGAGTGGTGGAGAGGGGGAAGGTGACCGGAGCCGGGAATTCGGTTCCTCATCGCCGTACTGCCTCTTGTTGCGGCGAAACAGCCGTTCGGTGAGTCATACCCCCTCCCTCCGCCTTGACGAAGAACGCAAAACCACCTTTGATTCCGGAACCGAGCGTTCTTTCAGGCCCGGATCGTCTGCGAGGCGTTCGGTATCGGTCCGGTCGAGGCCATCGCCGAAGGTTCGCTCCCGATCACCGCCGACCCGGCATCGTCGGACGCGATCCTGCACGCCTTTGCACGAAAAAGCATCGCCGCGACCTCTGGGATAGGATCGGTCTTTCCCCGGGTATGCCTGATTCCACGTTCACACCCGATTCAACAGAACGCATTCTCAGTTGTTTCGTAGAGCACCACCGGGCTCGCCAGATTCCCGGACGGACAGGACAAAGAACCCGCAGACCGCGACGGCGATGAGAAAACTCATGAAGAAGCCGGGGCCGAACCCGCCGGCAGCAATGACGACCCCGGTGACGAGGGGGCCCGCCGAATGCCCGATATCCATGATGGACGACAGCGCCCCCATCGAAGCGCCCATTTGTTCCTTCTCTGCAACGTCCGCAACGTACGCACCGGTCGCAACCGTGGAGAGCGACATACCGAGGGCGAGAAGCAAACTTACAAGAAGAAACGCCGGGAACGTCGACGCAACCGGGATAGCGGCAACCGAGCACCCCAGAACAAAGAGTCCTCCAGCGATCTGGACCCGTTTATCGATCCGGTCGGAAATCCTGCCGAAGGACGGCTTCGTCACCGCGATGATCAGCGTCTGAGCGGCAAACAGGACCCCCGTCTGGTACGCATCCATCCCCCGGGAGAGCAAGACGAGCGGCAGGAACGTCTCAAACGCCCCGAAAGCGAAGTAAGTCGCCATGTCCACAAGCGCCGTTGCCCGAAGCCTCCGGTTCGTGAAAAACACAACAAAACTCCTGCGAAACGTCGAGAACGGGAGGAACGCGAGGGAGACCGGGGTCTCCTCCCGGTAGAGAAGAATCAGGACGACGACCGGCACCGCGGCGATTGCTGCGGCAAGGTAGACCATCCGATAAGGGACGAGCCCGGGGTAAAAGACAAAGAACGAGAGGATGGCCCCGCCGACAAGCGGGGCAAGGGTCCTCCCGATCAGGGTTGCGGAAGAGTACTGCCCGAGCACCTCCCCCTTCGTCCCCGGAAACCGTACGGCGATCATCGCAGCGATCACCGGCCCGAGAATGGCGGTTGCCAGCCCGTGGAAAAACCGGACCGGGATCAGCCAGAGCGGATCGGCGATGAAGAGATAGAGCAGAGGTGCCGAGAGGAATACCGTTCCGGCTACGAGGAGGAGCCGCCTCTTACCCAGATGATCCGAGAGAACCCCCACGGGAAACGAGAAGAGGATCCCGGCAAGCGGGGAGACCGCCGACACGAGGCCGATGACCACATCGCCGGCGCCCAGAGCCTGCGAGAAGAGGGGCAGCACCGGGTTCTTCGAGATGGTGGTTGAGAAGATCGCAAAAAACCCGACCAGGAAGAGAGAATACACCGTCTGGCGATCCGGAGATGAATGGCGCCCGATCATGACTCCTCTCTCCGGTTGACTGCAGAGGGTCCCCGGCAAGCGGGGAGACCGGCGAAGAAGATCATAGCCAGAGTATGATATCGAATCGTATGTCGCTCAACTCCGCTCATTCCGGTGATTCACGAAAAAAAAACGCCGCTTGTTGGATATAGTCTCAGTACATCCTCCCTTTCCGAATCGTCCCGGCTCCTCATAGACTGTCATTATCGATGTTAATCTCTACGCCGAAGCCCATAAATGGTACCGACCGGGTGTTCGGAATCTACTCGAAGACCGGACCATCTCCCGGACATTCACGCCCGTTGCACAGCCAGCAGTTCATGAGGGATCTCGCCCCGGCAAATCCCGGTCGTCCGTGCCGCAGAATGATATCCGGGACATGCCCGGGCGACCCCGATCCCTGGAGAGACGCACGCCCTGCGGGACCCGACCATGGAGCGGGTATCCTCGACCACAACAAGCCGAGAGTTCCGCTCCATTGCTCATACAGGGCACGCACTGCACACCCCTCCTCCGCCCGGCGCCAACGCGGGCTTTCAGGAGGGTTCCGGCCCCGAGATTGGGCAGCCACAGGATACACTCGTTCTCGTGTGAGCCGGGATAACGGCATTTACTCAGCAATTCCGGAAATTCAAAGGCAGATCGGCGGCATCTGAAACGGCTGACGACATCTCCCGATAGAGATTTATCATGTAGAATCATTACAAAACCTATAAAGGGAATCTGAGACCACGCTGTACAGTTCATTCCGACCTCTTGGTTTGGCTTTCCAGGAGACGGCTCATCTGTCAGGGAACCTGAACTGCAGGATCATAGAGACCCTTGAATAGGGATACGCAAAACATGAGGAGATGACCATGGTCAAAAGAATGCTGAGCGAATTCGAATCGTATGATCTCCTGAAACAATACGGCGTACCGGTACCGGAGCACGCAATCGTCCAGACTGCACCAGAAGCAGGTAAAGCAGCAGAGAAGATCGGCTTTCCGGTCGTTCTGAAGATCTATTCGCCCCAGATCATCCATAAAAGCGATGCAGGCGGCGTGATCGTCAGTATCTCATCAAAACAGGCCGCCGAGGAGGCATTCAATAAGATCGTCGGGAACGCAAAGGCGTATAACCCCAAAGCCGAGATCAAGGGCGTCATCGTCGAGCAGCAGGCGGCGCCGGGGCTTGAATTGATCATCGGCGGGAAGACCGATCCGGCGTTCGGGAAGGTGCTCACCTTCGGTATGGGGGGGACGCTCGTCGAGTTGATGAAGGACGTCGCCCTGCGGATTCTGCCGATCTCCGAGGAGACGATCCGGGAGATGATCAAGGAGATCCACGGATACCCGATAATCAAAGGTTACCGGGGGGCGAAGCCGAGAGACGAGGAGACGCTCGTTCAGATCATGTGGGCGATCAACCGCTTCTTCGCCGAGAGCACCAATGTCGTGGAGTTCGACATCAATCCGGTTCGACTGTACGAGTCCGGGGCCTGCATCGTCGATGCCCGGATCTTCGTCGATGACGAAGCCGTGGAGCAGACCCTGAAAGAGCGGCCGTTCGTGCCGATCGAGTACTTCACCCCTCGCTCCGTAGCCGTCATCGGCGCATCGTCCGAACCGAAGAAGATGGGCTACGCCGTGATGCACAATCTCCTCCATTTCCCGGGGCAACTTTACCCGGTAAACAACAAACGCCCGGAGGTGCAGGGACTCAAAGCGTATCCATCCATCCTTGATATCCCGAACCCCGTCGATATGGCGGTCATTACCGTCCCGGCAAAGCATGTCCCGAGCGTGATTGAGGAGTGCGGGCAGAAAGGCGTCTCGATGGTGATCATCATCACTGCCGGGTTTAAGGAGATGGGAGAGGAAGGAGCGGCCCTGGAAGACCGGGTCCTCGAGATCGCAAAAGGCTACGGCACGCGGATCGTGGGTCCGAACTGTCTCGGGCTGATCATCCCCCCAAAGGGCATCGATACCACCTACGTTCACCAGTCACCCAAAGCCGGTAACATCGCCTTCATCTCCCAGAGCGGCGCCATCATCAACACGGTGGTCGACTGGAGCATCAAGCAGGACATCGGCTTTTCCGTGGTCATCTCGGTCGGCAACCAGGCAGACCTCAACTTCATCGATTACCTGCGGTTCGTGGAACGTGACCCGAAGACCAAAGGCATCATCCTCTACGTCGAAGAGATCCAGGACGGCAAGACCTTCATGAAAGTGGTCGGCGAGGTCGCAAAGACCAAACCCGTCGTGGCGATCAAGGCCGGTTCGTCCCGGAAAGGGCAGCAGGCGGCATCGTCCCATACGGGCTCGCTCTCGGGGTCGTACGACGTGTATATGGAAGCATTCCGCCAGTCCGGCGTGATCCCCGTCCACACCCTGACCGGTACATTCCAGGTCGCCGAGATGCTGTCGCTCCCGAAAGGCTACCCCCGCGGCAAGCGGGCGATCGTAATCACAAACGCCGGCGGATTCGCGGTACTCTCCTCCGACTACGCCGAACGCTACGGCATCGATCTGATCACCCTGCCGCCGAAGGTCCTCAAGGAACTCAACGAATTTCTGCCGGAGTTCTGGAACAAGAATAACCCGATCGACCTCCTCGGCGATGCCAACGAGAAGCGGTTTGAGCAGACATTCAGTGCGCTCGCCAAGCACCAGGACTGCTGGGACATTGCGTTCGTCGTCGGGTTCCCAAACCTCGTCATCGGATCGGAGCAGGTCGCAAACCAGATCGTCCGGTTCTCGGAGAAGACCGAGAATATGATCGTCGGGACGCTCCTCGGCGGCGACTCCATGGAACGGGGCCGTAAAGTTCTCAAAGAAAACGGCATTCCGAGCTTCGACGAACTTGACTTCACCTTCCGCGTGATGGGGAGAATTCTCTGGCAGAGATTCCGCTAAAGCTCTCCAGCCATCGACTTTTTTCTACCGACGCCGGCGCTTCAGCGCCCCGATCCCGGGACGAAACGCCCGCTCTCTACCGTCGCGGACGCCCGTCTTCCGTCCCTTCGCCAGACTACCAGAAACGACGAGAGGACAAGAAGCGTATAGCAGGCCCAGAAGAGCGGGATTGCCGTGCCTGAACCCGGTCCCCCGGAGACAAGCCGCACGACGCCGACGGTCATCGAGACCAGAACGGCCGCAATCACCAGGAGAACCGGCACGATCCTGGCACGGGACCGGCCGGCAGGTCCCGACACTACTTTTGGGGTCACGACGAACGGCAGTTGCTTCCCGGAGACGACGTACCAGAGCGCCCGGGCGTATACGAAAGAGAGCGTGTTGAAGATCGCCTGCGAGAGGACAAGGTCACGCAGAGAGTACTCTCGTTCGCGGATGCTGATGAGGACCTGGAGCGCGATCACCACGACGAGCACAACGGCAAAGACCGGGGGAACCCACACCGGCAGGATCGGGATGCCGAAGATCAGCGTGAAGACAGGGAGGAGAAAGAGTGCCACGTTCACTCCGCCAAGCAGGTAGATCGAGGCGATCACGACGAACTCGAGCCACTGAAACGGGGCCATGTTTTTCGGATGCATCAGAAGTTGCCGGAGGATGGTTCCGAGGAACTGAGTATTTCCGTATGCCCAGCGGAGTTGCTGGGTGAAGTACGCCGTGAGGTTTGGCGGTGCAATGCCCTCTGCGTATACGGTATCGAGAAAGAGCCCGCGATACCCCCTGAGATGGAACGCAAAGGAAGTGGCGATGTCTTCGGCGATGCACGTCTCATCCATCCCCCCGATGGCGGCAAGGTGGCTCACCCGGAAGATGCAGTTTGAGCCGGTCAACATGGCGGTATCATTGGCGGAAAGCCCCCTGCAGACATGCTTGTTGTAGATGTGCTGCTGGTATGAGAACGTAACGCTTATCGCATCGCTTGACTCCGACGGAAAGAATTGCGGAGTCTGAATGAAGGAGAGGGCGGGGTCGGCTTCGAGAATCGGGATAAGGTCGGTGAGGATCGCCGGCTTCACCTTCTGGTCGGCATCGAGGACCAGGAGATACGATGTATCGTCGTCGAGGAGGGGGAGGGCGTGGTTGATTGCTCCCGCTTTGAAGCCTGCTCTATGGTCACGGTGGACATAACGGAGATTATATATGCGAGAGATCTCCTGCATCGCTGCCCGTTTTCGCGGGTCTGTGGAGTCGTCAAGGAGATAGATACAGACATCCGGATAGGAGATCGTCGTACATGCCCGGACACAGGAATCGACCACGCGAGGCTCCTCGTTATAAACAGGAATGAAGACTGCGACACGGCAGGCGGCCGCCTGGCACGGCGCTACGGGATGACCCCGGTAGGCATAGAGCGACCGCAGAAGGTGATCGGCGTAACTCATGAACTGAATCACCCCGAATGCGGTGACAACTACCAGGAGAAGAGAGAGCACTCTCGCGAACAGACCCCAGGCCGCCCCGGTGAGTATGAGGTGCAGATCCCGGAGGAGAACGACAGTGAGCAGCACCACGAGCGTGGCAGTAAAGAGCGAAATACGTGTTGCCATCTTCATGGTAGGTCCACCGTTGTGCCCAGACGCCATCATACAGGGACACCTCGCGGCTGCGGTACCATCGACCTGGTAAACGAAGCAAGGCTCCATGCAACGGAATGCGAGGCAGTTCAAAATGTCACTCTACCGGCATATATAATGCTTCCGAACATGGTTGTTCCGCCGCCCCGATAGTCCTTAACGATCAAAAAAGACTGCATCGTTGCTATTTTCATCATCCAGGAAAGTTATCGTCATGAAGTCGAAGATGAGATTTACATAAAGGCATGATCGGATCGGTCCGGCCCCGTTCCGGCATCCGGATGGCACGCGGGCGGCGAGAAGGTGCAAAATCCCCCCGGTGGAGGGGGAACGACGTCAACCGCAAGATGTACAGAGCGTACCGCTGTAGAGGTCGTCCGGCACAATCAACATAAGATCGGTCGATCGGCACTCTGCGATTGAGGCTCTCAATCCCGGCTGAAAAAACCCGGGTGCCCCCGAGGGGAGGAGGGGGAGCCTGTACCGATACTCTCAAATAGATCGCTAACCTTCTGAAAATTGATCATTATGGCTGTACAGAAGATAGCAACTGCATCGTTGAAGAGGTATGAACTGCCGCCCCTGCCCTACGCACCGGATGCCCTTGAGCCGTATATCTCAAAAGAACAACTCTCCCTGCATCACGATAAGCACCACCAGGCTTACGTGACCGGGGCGAACGCCAACCTTGAGAAATTGGAGAAGGCACGGCAGGAAGGCGCCGAAATCGACATGAAAGCGCTGTTAAAGGAACTCTCGTTCAACATAGGCGGCCATGTCCTGCACACCCTCTTCTGGCCGACCATGGCGCCGGCCGGGAAGGGCGGCGGCGGAGCCCCGAAAGGCGCCATTGCGGACCGGATAGAACAGGAATGGGGTTCTTTTGACCGATTCAAGGCCGAGTTCACGAAAACGGCCGCGAGTGTCGAGGGCTCCGGGTGGGCGGCTCTGGCCTACGACAGCATGACGGCTCGCCCCGTGATCATGCAGATTGAGAAACACAACAACAACGTCTATCCCTCATTGAAGATCCTGATGGTGCTCGACGTGTGGGAGCACGCCTACTACGTCGATTACAAGAACAACCGGGGTCAGTTTATCGATGCGTTCTGGAACGTCGTGAACTGGGACGCGGTGAACAAAAGACTGGAAAACCTCTAACCGTCTCTTTTTTTCCGCCGGGAGATACCCGCCGCACGGGCCGGCCCCGGACGAAAGACATGATTTCGTCTGCCGTCCCGCCGGGATTACGTGACCTCGCGACCGTCGCCGGGGCGAGCGTTGTCCAGAGTAAGATGGAGCACTACTGCTGCGGCGGAGTCAAGAACCTCTTCGACCGGCACCAGACCATCCCTGCGAGGGGGCTTTCCCGATTAAACCGGCTCGTCCGTCAGGATTTTATGCGTCATAATCTGGCCGTGATGATCGTCGACTGCCCGGGCTGTGAACTGGCGTACGACCATATGGGAGTGCCGGTGCTCCATATCGCCGGGTTCCTGGCACTCGCAATGGGTGCATCCCCCCGGGAGACGGTTCGCATCCAGGGTCATCTGACATCGCTCTCGCCGGCCCTCAACCGGATCGGGGTCCTATAATCTCCGCTTTGAGTTCCTGCGGCGAGAAGGGAGGGCTTTCCGACGGACAGGATGAACCTCGACGTGGTTCGGGGGAGAAGAGACAAACCAGTCCGGGGAGGGCTCCAACCGCAAATATCTTAACACCCTGAATATGAGCTTATTTACATAATTTTATCAGGATAATTTTCAGGGAGCGAGATACTCATATGAACAGAGCAGATCCAATATCCACCCAACTGCAGGCGGCGTTTCGGACCCTCGACGAACCCGGCGTTTGTATCATCGTGATCAACCCGAACATGCAGGTGATCTGGGCAAACGCCTATGCCATGAAACTGTTCTCGGCAGGCGATGATGAAATTCTGGGGTCCAATGCCTGTCAGGTCTTGGATATCCACCTGACGCCGTTCCTGGATGAAAAAGGAGACGCCCAAAAACTTCTCACCGCGATGCGCGACGGCGACGAGGTGTCCGGTCTCGAACTCTCAGTACGGAACCCCGATGAAGGGGAACGACGGTTCGTCTACTCCAGTCGGCGGCTGGAACAGGACCCATTCGCAGGGATCTGGGTGCTCCGCATGCGGGATGTCACCGGCAGAAAGGCCGACGAACGGCTGCTCTCTTTAAACAGGCAACTCCTGATCCTCAACCAGATCATGGAGGTATCGGCGTCGTCCCTATCGCTCGACGAATTACTCGATGCATCACTCTCCAGGACGCTGGATCTGCTCAACTTCAATGTAGGGCTGATCTACCTCCTTAACCCGGAGCGGACGCTGGCACTCACGCGCTACCATCACGCCGTCCCGAAAGACTACTTTTCCCGGTACGGGACGATAACGGTCCATCACTGGCCCTGGAATTTAGTCTTTGTCGCCGGACAGCCGTGCTACGTTGAACAGCATAATGAATCCGGCACAGTCGCAGAGGAGGTCCTCTCGTCGCTCGGGGTCTCCGCACTTGCCTGCATCCCTATCCTCGCGGAATCGATCGTCGTCGGCGCACTCTTTCTAGGGAGCAGAGATAAACAGCGGTTTGAAGACGAAGAGCGCCGCCTGCTTGAGGCGGTCGCACGGGAGATCGGTTCGGGCGTTCTCCGGAGCATGCTCCACAAGCGGCTGGAGGCGGCCCACCGTGAGACGAACCTCTACCTTGATATCATGACCCATGACCTTAAAAACGCAGAAAACGTCGCGAACCTCTACTGCGATCTCCTGCTCGATATGCTGGAGGACGACGCCGCGCTGTATGCAAGGAAACTCAAGGGGAGCGTCAGAAAGAGCACCAGGATTCTCCAGAACGTCTCGACCATCCGGCGGATTCACCAGGAACCGCCCGACCTCAAGCCGATCCCCATCAGCAGCGTGATCCGGGCCGGGATAGACCGTATTCCGGAGGCAAAGGTCGCGTTGTTCGTGGACACCTCGGTGGAGGTCCTGGCGGACGACCTGCTCCCGGAGATCTTTTCGAACCTCGTCGGGAACGCCGTCAAGTTCGGCGGACCGGATGCCGGGATCGCGATCCGGGTGGAGAACGATCCGGGAGAAGACCGCACGGTGGTGGTAACCGTTGAGGATACGGGGCCCGGCATCCCCGACGGGATGAAAGAGGCGATCTTTCACCGGTTCAGAGAGGGCAAGAGTCAGGGGCACGGGGACGGGCTCGGCCTGTACATCGTCGGGATGCTGATCGAGCGCTACGGCGGCAGGATCTGGGCAGAGGACCGGGTTTGCGGGAGACCGGACCTCGGGGCATCGTTCCGGTTCACGCTGCGCGAAGCGGTGCATGGAGAGACCGGCGGGCATAAGGAGTGATGCTCTTCACGCCGCTGCTGGTACGGTCGCGGTCTGTCGGATTTTGAGCCCCGCCGTATACCGGCGCGCCCAGACATAGCCGACCAGTGCGCCGACCGCGTTTCCCGCGATAACCCCCCACCAGAC
>NZ_DANC01000039.1:12529-18405 GCF_002499755.1 Methanoculleus sp. UBA291
GTCCCCTGGAAGAACGACGCCGAGAAGAGCCCGAACCCGATCACCGGGAAGATCAGGCTCATAACCCGGAGGAATGCCGTCAGTTCCGGCACGATCTCCGCTGTATCACCCCCCATCGCGAAGAGCGTAGCGATATGGGGGGCGAAGACGAACATGGCGGCAGCGAGTCCAAGACCGATACCGAGGCCGAGCCTGACGGCGAAGAGAAGGGCGGACTCCATCCGGGCATACGCCCCGGCCCCGTAGGTGGCGCCGGTGACCGCGACCACTGCCGTCGCGATGGCAAGGATAGGGGTTAAGCCGATATTCACGATCCGCCACCCGGTCGAGTAGACCGCAACGCTGTCGGTACTCGCTATGAGGACAATGACGCCGTTTAACAGCAGGGTCATCAGCGCAAGTGCCAGTTGCTCGGCGGCGGCAGGGACGCCGACCTGCAGGACGTCGCGCACAACTGCAACGTCGGGAGCAAAACCCCGGAGGTGGAGGGAGACGTAGGTATCCCTCTTCACAAAGAGCCAGTAGACCATCGGGACGGCGGAGAGGACCTCAGCGATGATGGTTGCCCAGGCAGCGCCGGCGATCCCCATGCCGCAGGTGTAGATCAGGATCGGATCGAGGATGACATTTGCGAGTGCCCCTACCGCCATCGCATACATGGCCCGTTTTGCATCGCCTTCCCCGTGCATAATCGAGTAGGCAACCTCGCCGAAGAGGAGGGCGAATGTCCCGAGAAAGAGGACCCGGGCATACTCAGCGGCAAGGCCGGCGGCATCGCCTGCGCCCATGAGGACGAAAATGTCCCCGGCGAAGAGGAAGAGCGGGATGGTGACGGCGATGGAAAGGAGGGTCATCAGGAGGATCGTGTGCATCGCGACGCTGCTTGCGCCGTCCCTGTTGCGGGCACCGATCATCCGCGAGAGTGCGGCTTCGCCGCCTGTGCCAAGGCCGCTCGCCAGCCCGATGGTGACGAGGTAGAGCGGAAAGGAAAATCCGACGGCGGCAAGAGCATCGGCACCAAGGCCAGAGACCCAGAACGCGTCGACGACGTTGTAAAGGGTCGTAAGGGTCAGGGCGACCATCATCGGCAGGGAGAGTCTGACGATCGCGGCCTTCGGATCGGCGAGGAGTATCTTTGTTCCTTCTGTATCGTTCTGGTTACTACTGGAGGGTGTATCGTCTTCGGAGTCGCTGGTGGGCATATAGATCGCCTGCTGGCACGTCAACGTCGTTGACGTAATCGAGACGCGTTTACTGATCTGAGAGGACGTTGTGCCGTTATGGGGGGGCTGATTGTCGGACGCGCCCGGGAAGGATGACCGAACTGAAAACGGCCTTCTGGCCGCCGTTCAAATTATCGAATTTCCGGGTAGAATATGACAATACAAGACATATATGGGCCCGGATTGGTAATTATAATTTTGTTCCGGAAGGTTCCGTCCGGAATAGATGAAAAAGAGGAGAGGTATCAGCGGGCGGGTAATTCCGTAACCGCCGGCGCCCCGCGTTTCTTCACGGCACGGTCGTACAAGATCCAGTTATCCTCCCATTCCGGGTTCCGGTCGCGGAGCTGCTCAAGCACCCGCCGCCGGACTTCCCCGGAGGACATCCCGTCGTAGGCAACCCGTTCGACGGCATCCCCGATCGCCCTGGCCTCTTCCAGCGGTGCGCCTGCTTTAAGTGCACTCACGGTCACTTTCTCCCGCACGAATGGTTCTCTCCTGCCATCGAGTTTGACGATATCGACCAGTTCATTCACCTCCTGGATGAGGCTCTGGGCTCATCCGACGATATTAATCTTGTGGTCCGGTCCCATGCCCGGCGGCGACGAGGTTATGCCTTCCCCCGCCCCCGCAGCCGCTCGATCCTCTCCGCCACCCGTTTCCGGGCCTCCGTCGTCGCCGCGACGTCCCGGCGGATCGCGATCTCGAGGATATCCCCTTCCCGCGCGTCGCCGGGGAGGAGGGAAAGGGGGAGCGTGAAGCGGATCGACTCGTTCTCGCGGAGGAGCAGGACGGCAAGATCCCCCTCGATCCGGTCGAGGCTGACGAGAGACGCTGCTGTGTCCTGCATCATCATCGCTCCAGGGTGCTGACGGTCGTGCCGTTCGCGTCGGCGAGCGTGGCGGTATCGCCGTCGTTGTTCCAGACCCCCGCTTTCCGGCCCCAGTAGAGGTCGGTCACGGTGTCGTCGCCCTCACCGGAGTGAACGATGACGTCGGCGCCCGGGTCAAGGGTGTAGACAGGGAAGGTATAGGTGTTTCTCATCCCCTCGTCGGCGATCGTCCAGCCGGTGAGGTTGACCGGCGCCGCCTCGCCGTTCGTGATGGTGACCTCCTCGCCCCGGAGGTCAAGGCCGGTGATCTGCACGCCGGCGGGGGATGGAGCGCCGCCGGCCGTCACGGCAAGCGTCTCGCCGTCGGTAGAAACAACGACGGTCCCATCGCGGTCGGTGCGGTAAATGCGCGAGCCGGCCGCCTCAAGGCGTTCGAGCGTCTCCTCATGGGGATGGCCGTAGTCGTTGCCCGCGCCGACCGTGATGACGCTGACCGCAGGGCTCGCCGCAGCCAGGAACTCTGCCGAGGATGCGTAACGGCTCGCGTGGTGGCCGACCTTCAGGACATCGGTATCGAGGTCGAGCCCGGCTCCTATCAGGCACTCCTCCGCGGGTTCCCCGGCATCGCCCATGAAGAGGTAAGAGATCTCCCCATAGGTCGCTTTCAGGACGATGGAATCCTCATTTGGATCGCCCAGCGGCTCGGATGCCGGGTTTAAGACCCGGATCTCGAGATCGGGGTCGAGAGAAATCGTCTGCCCGCGCTCCGCCACCGTGTATGGGACCTTCCGCTCCTCGATCAGGGCAAGCAGGTTTTCATAGGTCGCAGTGGGGTGCGGCTGTCCGGCATCGACGAACAGCCCGACCGGATATGCGGAGATGACTTCCGCAAGGCCGCCGACGTGGTCGGAATGTGCATGGGTCGCCACCACCGCATCGAGTCTTTCGACGTTCTGACTTTCGAGGTACGCAACGACATGCTCCCCCATCTCGCGTTCGCCGGCGTCAATGAGCAGGGTCTTATCGCGGAACTCAAGGAGGATCGAATCGCCCTGTCCGACGTCGATGAAGTGGACGACGAGGTCTCCGGATAGGCCTGGTACAATCGCCGGCTGCTCGTCGAGGACGGAACAGCCGGCGGTGGCGAGACAGGCGAGGATGCAGGCACAGAGTGCGATGCAGGGCAGGTATCGGAGTATGAACGACATGCTTCTCTAGGTTATCAGGCACCCGACTATAAGTGTGCTGAGATCGGGCGGGGAGCAGATCGCGAGTTCCAGACCTATCGAATTACCGGACCGGTCGTCACCGGAGAATCCAGAAGACTGGAAGCCCCGGCGGATCAAAAAGCCTCGTTTTGGGCGCGCAATCGGCCGCCATCGACAGAGAAAGGAGAGCAGCAGGTGGAAGGGACATGCAGGCGCACGAATGGAAAGGGTGATATGCGTCGACCGGCACCAGTTAACAATACGAACTATGAACGGAACCTCTCCTCTGGAGATCTATAACGAGTACCACGACGACGTTCAGGCGATCTTTCGGTCGAGACTGCTGACGCAGGTGCTGATAGCCCTCGGGAGCGGGAGTAAACCCCTCTCGACCCTTCGTGACACCACGGGGAGTTCGTCGCAGGCGCTCATCCCGAAGATCCGGCAGCTCGAGGCCCTGCATTACGTTGAATCGGTGCGAGGCGACTATGTACTCACCCCTCTCGGCAGGATCGTCGAGCCGGAGATCGAGCGGCTGGTAGCGTTGATGGGAGTGATACAGCGCCATCGGAACTTCTGGACCGAACACGATGTCGAGGGCATACCCTATGAATTTCAAAGAGAGATACAACACTTCTACAACGCGGAGGTAATAAAGGATGTCGAAGAGAACATCTTCGTCGTGTACGCGGCCTTTCTCACGATCCTTCGGGAAGCATCATGGATTCACGGCGTGTCGTCGATTATGAGTCAGGTCCTTGCAAACGCGATTAAAGAGGCGGTTCTGGACGGCAGGCCGGTCGAACTCGTCATTTCCCGGAAACTCGCTCAGACATTGTTCACCGAGCCGTATGACGCAGTGCTTGGGTCCCTGAAAGGATATACCAATTTCAATATATATGTCTCCTCCGCGCCGATCAGATTGGGAATGACAGTGACCGACAGATACCTGTCATTAGGTCTGTACAGGCGTGATACCGATGTTTACGACGCCGCTACAGACCTCATAAGTACCGATGCAGCAGCAGTCTCATGGGGCGAGAAACTTTTTCAGTATTATAAAGCAGACTCCAGATTACTGCAAATTTCTGAGTAACCTCTTCTGAATTCTAATCGTCCAATGCTCGACCAGGACCCGCGATACAACGGTACCTCCTGGATTGGTCAGCGGATGAAGCCCCCGTTGAAGTTAGGGTATTTTTTTAGCCGGATCTACCGGGTCGGTCCCGGTCAACATCCAGAACAAGATACGCCTGCTATCGGATCTGGTGCGTGACTGAAATGGAACTCAAGCACCGAAGGGAATGAACAGTATCCGCCGGTAGAGCGACGGATGCCCCTCTCATGCTCCGGGTAGCACACCGCGTTCGGATACCGGGCCGCATCTAACTGATGAATATTCACTGACGCAATAAATGTTCATCAGATTCCCGAAAATACATACATGTTCAACTCAACTTATCGAACCAACCTAGTTCCATCAGCCTGCCAGTCTATCGTTCATCTCATCGTGTACAGTTCCCTGTACCTCTCCATTACAGGGGCAGCGATGGTGTACATCTCGTGCTTTGTGCAAGGCCTTCCCTTCGACCCAGTCGCCGCGGTGATACTGATGTTGATCGTATTCGCCGTCTACAACCTCAATCGCAAAACCGACGAAAACGAGGATGCCATAAACAACATCGAACGGTATACTTTCACAAAAGAGTACGGCTCTCTCCTCTTTCGTTCCGCAGTCAGTGCCTACATCGTCGCCCTCTGCCTCTCTGCTCTCCAAGGATTCGACAGTTTTTTGATAACAGCCGTTCCCCTGATCGCCGGGATCATCTACAGTGTACCGCTCTTTCCCTCCTGGTTCGGATTTCGGCGATTAAAAGAGGTTCCTGTCATGAAAAGTCTCGTTGTGGCGTTTTCCTGGACCGCTCCCACTACCTTCCTGCCGATCTGCCATGCCTCCCTTCCCGTGGATGCCGTCACCGGCATCGTCGGTATCTTCTTCTTTTTCCAGGTATTCATCAACACAGTGATCTTTGACATGCGTGATGTGGAGGGAGATGTAGCTTCAGGCGTCAAAACGATCCCCACGATGTTAGGCATCCGAAGGACACTTATTCTTCTTACAGGAGTGAACCTGATCATCGGAACTCCGCTGTTACTTGTCAGCGGATTTCTGTCAGGTCCCTGTTCAGCACTGCTGCTCGCTGCAGGCGTAGTCTATGCCCAGGGATACCTTCTCTGTTTCCCACGGTTCGGGACAGAAAAATTCTTCTTCGAACTGCTTACTGACGGAGAATTCATTGTGCTGGGTGGTATATTCTACCTGTTCATCCGCGCGATGCCGTATTCGGTATGACCAGAGGCACAACACAGGAACCGGACAACTGCACCTCCATGGTGCTTCCGGCTTCATCCTTTTCAAGGCCCGGCCCGGGCACAGAAGACCCGCGGGATGGCACCTATCCCAACGTCCAGATCTCGGGCCTCCCGAGGTTTCATCAATCCGCTGAAGATTCATCAACGTAATAAATGTGGAGCTGCCCGTGAGCATCTTAGAGTACGACATGAACATACCTGACGACATCAACCTGCTGAAGAATAAACCCGGTGCTCAAT
>NZ_DANC01000001.1:0-4510 GCF_002499755.1 Methanoculleus sp. UBA291
GGGAACCCCTGCACCTGCGGGCGAAGTTATCCGCTGCTCGAGAGGGTGGAAGGGCGGGTGCAGGACTTCATCGTGACGGGAAAAGGAGATCTCCTCTCCGGGATCGCCATGAATATCGATACCGATGCGTTCGACAACGTTAAACAGTTTCAGTTCTACCAGGAAAAGGTCGGAGAAGTCATCCTGAACATTGTAAGAAAACCCTCATTCGGCGAGCAGGATGCGGAATATCTTTACCGGGAAGTAAGCAGGAGTTGCGGCGACGACGTAACCATTGCCATTCGGTATGTCGACGATATACCGCTTACCGCCCGCGGCAAGTACCGCTACTTCGTCCAGAACCTGCCGGTACATTTCAGCGAAAAGGAGGTGGCGAAAATTGAACCCGTATCCTCCGATATGTCCGTCTGACCCGGGAGATGCGCACATGAAGGCCGATGTTCTAAAATGGGCGTCTCGTGCAAATCCGCTCACCGTTAAAGCGCTCAGCCTGGTGCCGTCCTACCGTACCTACCGGGAGACCTACGCTCTTCTCCAGCAGTCCCAGTGGTGGAGCCGAGAGGAACTCATGGCCTACCAGATACGGACGCTCTCGCGCCTGCTTAATCACGCCTACGAGAACGTCCCCTACTACCGCCGGGTTTTTCAGGAACGGAACCTTGTGCCCGGGGACATCCAGACCCTCGACGACCTCACCCTCCTCCCCTTCCTGACCAAGGAGATTGTCCAGGCCAACCTCCCCGACCTGAAGGCGAGGAACTACCCGGAGTCCGCCTTCGAATACGTGCGCACATCCGGCTCCACCGGCATCCCCATGGGGTTCTACTACGAGAAAGGGACCTCCCGGGCGCACGAGTGGGCGTTCATGAAGACCCAGTGGGACCGCGTCGGATACCGGTTCACCGACCGGTGCGTCGTCCTCAGGGGACATGTGGTGGACGCGGCCTCAAGCGGGGTCTACTGGAAACGGGCGCTCTTCGGCCGATGGCTGATCATGTCCTCCCACCACATGACCGAGGAGACCATACCGGCCTACATCGACCGCATCCGAAAATTCCGGCCCCGGTTCATCCACGCTTACCCGTCCACCGCCGTGATCCTTGCTCGGTACATGCTGGAGCACGAGATCGAGCCGTTCCCGACGGTGAAGGCGGTTCTCTGCGGGTCCGAGAACCTCTATCCCTGGCAGCGGAACCTGCTCACGGAGACGTTCGGGTGCCGGGTCTTCTCCTGGTACGGGAACTCCGAACAGACGGTGCTCGCCGGGGAGTGCGAGGAGAGTTCCCGCTATCACATCTTCCCCGAATACGGCATCGTCGAACTGATCGGGAGAGACGGACGGCCAGTCGAAGGACCGGGCGCGATGGGGGAGGTGGTCGCAACGAACCTCACCAACTTCGTCTGCCCTCTCATCCGCTATCGAACCATGGATGTCGCGGTCGCCTCGGAGAACCGGTGCTCGTGCGGTCGCGCCTATCCGCTGCTCGAGAAGGTCGAAGGACGACTCCAGGAATTTATCGTGACCCGGAGCGGGCATCTGATCTCCGTCACGCCCATCAACTACGAATCGGGAGCGTTCGAGAACATCCGGCAGTTTCAGATGTACCAGGAGGAGGTGGGCGAACTCATCATGAAAGTCGTCAGAAAGCCGACCTACACCGAGGAGGACACCCGGCAGTTGACCAAAGAACTCCAGTGGCAGCTCGGCGATGAAGTGAACGTCCATGTCCACTTCGTCGATGAGATCCCCCGCACCATGGGCGGCAAGTTCCGGTATCTCATCCAGAAACTCCCGATCTCGATCGGTGACCTCTAAGGGATGAGAGTAAAGACAGACCGCCGGAGATCCGGCGGTAACGGCGCCTAGATCCTGCCCGCCGTCATCAGCAGTCTCTTGACGAAGGTGAGGTACGCCCACTCGGAGACCGTTCCGAGGGAATCGGACTTCTTGATCTCGAAGTACATCGTGAGATCCGGGTTGAACTTCGACTTGAAGAAGACCAGGTCCGGGTTGTTCGCACCCATATTCTCAAAGATCCGGTAGCCCTCAGCCTTTGCCCGCTGGATCAGGAGCCACTGGAGGTACTCGTTTCCGGCGTGAGCGCTCTCGAGCCGGGGCGTCCCGATCCAGAGCAAAAACCGCTTATACTCCTGAGTTGCCACCACGCCCACGATTTCGTCCCCGGCGTCGTAGAGGTGATAGACCCCGATCTGATCCGGGTAAGCACGCACGAGGTCTTCGAGGTAGTCCAGTCTGATGGGCGGGATATCAAGCGATGGGTCCCGATAACGGTCGGCGAGGAGCCGGTGAAGGATGGCGACATCGCTGCTCTTCTCCAGCCGGAGACCGGCATTCTCCTCTTTTTTAATTTTACTCCGGAGTTTTTTGTGGAGGTCGTTCCAGAGATCCTCAAGCGTTCGATCCAGATTGATGGTGTAGGTATACCGGACCCGCATATCGCACTGGTCCCAGAGGTAGTGGCGGATGTCGTTGAACCCCGGGACAAAGGTAATCGAGAGGTAGTTCGGCGAAAGCCTCCGGATCTCGTCCCGGATCTCCCCTGCGACCATCCCGAGGAGAAATTCCTTCTTGCTCTGTTTGAGGCCATCGAAGTCCCTGCTCATCACACACCCGAGGTGAGGGATCACGGTGAGCGGAGGAGGAGAAAAGACGGTGTTTATGCCGTGCAGCCGCTTGCAGAAGATCGGGAAGAGACAGATCGGCTCATTTCCTTGATAGACTGCATACCGGAGAAGCGTGCTCCCCGTATGCTTTGCCGTCAGGTGCAGATAGTCCCACTTGTGGAAGAGGTACCCGGACGGACTCGCGTCGATGAAGGAGTCCCAGGTATCCCTGTCGTCAACCCTGTGTATTGTCATTTCCGTTACCATCTCCTCGCTACTCCGTTTGCTCTTTGGTGACCCCCCATCATCTCTAGAGTCTAATATACCTTTCTCCAGGCTCATTGAACTCGGAAGAGGCGGCGCGGGACGGGGTACGGGGGTCCTGCCCGGGACGTGGCTCTGGAAGACCAAAGACTCCGTCGGCAGGAATCATTATATACGACGATGCGTGAGGTAGGGGCATGGTCGCTCTCCGCCTCCTTGCTGTGGATGACGTCTCATTTCTTTCCTGGAAGGGTAACAGTTCGGGGGCATACGGCGACATATGGGTGGTCATATCAGAAAAAAGCCTTTTTACGGAGTTTCTCAAGCATTTTTACCGCACGTCCCGAAAAGATCTGGTTAACCTCCCGTATTCGGAGAATTTCTTCTAAACCGTACAAAACGTCGAACACACCGGCCATCTCGCCGCGCTCCCGGTAGGGTTCCCTTTCACTCCGAGCAAAATGCTTAATGCGGTGTATTGCCATCGACAGTGCCGAGAGGTCTGCGGATGAAGTATCGGAGATCGAAAGCTCCCTCACGAGAGAAATCTATGACAATGAGGGCCCTTCAGATCTTCCCCGCATTTTTCGCCTACAGAAAGACATACTCCCTCCTCCGGCGGTCTCAACGATGGAGCCGCGAGGAACTCACGGCCTACCAGATACAGACGCTCTCGCGCCTGCTCGACCACGCCTACGAGAACGTCCCCTACTACCGCCGGGTCTTTCAGGAGCGGAACCTGGTGCCCGGGGACATCCAGACCCTCGACGACCTCGCCCTCCTCCCCTTCCTGACCCGGGAAGACCTGCAAAACAACCTCCCCGACCTGAAGGCGAGGAACTACCCGGAGTCCGCCTTCGAATACGTCACCACCGGCGGCTCCACCGGCATCCCCGTCGGCTTCTACTACGAGAAAGGGGCGTCCCGCGCACGCGAGTGGGCGTTCATGAAGACCCAGTGGGACCGCGTCGGATACCGGTTCACCGACCGGTGCGTCGTCCTCAGGGGCTACATCGTCGGGTCCCCGAAAGAGGAGATCTTCTGGAAGAAAACGCTCTGTGGCCGATGGCTGCTGATGTCCTCCCACCACATGACCGAAGAGACCATGCCGGCCTACATCGACCGCATCCGAAAATTCCGGCCCCGGTTCATCCAGGGTTACCCGTCCACCGCCGTGATCCTTGCCAGGTACATGCTGGACCACAAAATCAAACCGTTCCCGAACGTGAAGGCGGTCCTCTGCGGGTCCGAGAGCCTCTACCCCTGGCAGCGGAACCTGCTCACCGAGGCATTCGGGTGCCGGGTCTTCTCCTGGTACGGGAACTCCGAACAGACGGTGCTCGCCGGGGAGTGCGAGGAGAGTTCCCGCTACCACATCTTTCCCGAATACGGCATCGTCGAACTGATCGGGAGAGACGGACGGCCAGTCGAAGGGTCGGGAGCAATGGGGGAGGTGGTCGCAACGAACCTCACCAACTTCGTCTGCCCTCTCATCCGATACCGGACCATGGACCTTGCCGTAGCGGCCGGGAACCCCTGCACCTGCGGGCAAAGTTATCCGCTGCTCGAGAGGGTGGAAGGGCGGGTGCAGGACTTCATCGTGACGGGAAAAGGAGATCTC
>NZ_DANC01000057.1:0-1858 GCF_002499755.1 Methanoculleus sp. UBA291
TTTTCCGGATCTCCACCCACATCCCCTCTTTTTCCTCCCGGACCCGGGAGTGGGCGACGCCGCTCCGGGCGAGTTCCCGGCGGAGCATCGCGGGGGATGCCCGCCCGCTCCTCCGGGCGATATCCCGGTCCCAGTCGGGGTTCCGCCGCCGCATCTCCGCAAAAATGGTTTCGCGGAGCGCAGGGGTCCCGAAACTGCCGCCGACGAACGCAACGCCGCCGGGCCGGAGGACCCGTTCGATCTCCGAGAATGCCTGCGGCAAGTCGCGCCAGAAGTAGATTGAACCGCGGCTGACGATGAGCGAGACGACGTTGTCCCGTATCGGCATGCAGTGGACGTCGCCGGTGATCGGGATCACCCTGTCCGGGTAACCGGCAGCGGACTCGTGCGCGATCCGGGCCATCGCCGGGTCGGCGTCGAGCGCGATGACGGAGAGGCTGCTCTTCTCGACGAGCGCGACGGAGAGGAGGCCGGGCCCGCTCCCGAGATCGAGGCAGAACCCGCTCCGTATTCCGGACCACGCGAGCACCTGCTCCGCGATGACCGGGTAGATGGGGGCAAAGACCTCCCGGGCAATCCGGGAAAAGCCGTCTCCGCTCTTCGTCATGGCCGCTTATGCGGTTTCGAGGGTGTCCATCTGACGGAGGAGCTCCCCGGCGTAGCCGGAGAGCCGCTTTGCCGCGTCCGTGACCGCAAGAAGGGGAGACCGGCCGCCGATCGTGGTGACGACCAGTTCGGGGTCCGTGAACCGGAATGCCTGCTTACGCTGTGCTACGTCCACACCGGGATCGTTGATGAGTTCGGCGGCGAGCGCGTTGATGTAGGTGTTGCCTTGGCCTTCAAAGAGGATACGGGCTTTATCGTCAGTCAACTCCAGGAGTTTGAGTTTCATGGCCATATGCACCGTTGGGTTGGTTTTGGAAGGGGTTATAAGTATGGGTGGGACGCGGATGTTCCCGGAGAACGAGGGCGGCGGACACGGTGATCCGCCCACACTCGCGGGGATGAGACGGGTTTCTCCGGATCCGCGGGTGTTCCCGATGTACAGGGTATTTTTTCCGGCATCCGATGGCTCCGGAGCGGGAAATTCGGCGGGGAGAGGCGGGGCCGCCCCTGCCGTCACCGGATATCCGTCCGCATGAACCTCATATACGCGGCGGCGAAGAAGACCGACGGGAAGACGATCAGACCCGCGATACCCGCCCAGACGCTGCCGAGGGATTCGAGAAGGGGACCCTCTCCGGGCGTGGAGACCAGATCGGCCACAGCCTGGTAACTCTCCTGCGGCGAGAGGAGCGTGATCACGTCGGTGACGATCCTCTTCTTCTCGGTATACGCCGCCCGTTCCTCCCGATACTCTTTCAACGCTTCGTGCCGGGGTGAATCGACAACATACGATCCGGTTGCGTTGGAGACGTACGTGAACGTCATCTCCTGGACTGCCGGTGTTTCGCCTGCCGGTGTTTCGGGGGGTTGCGGCGGCGGGCCTGCGACGAGCCCTCCAACCGCCGCCCCGATCACCGGGAGGAGCGACGAGACGACGAAGAGGACCACGAGGGTGAAGATCAACGCGTTGCCGCTCTCCCGGACGACCGTCGAGAACGCCAGGGCGACGGTAAACCAGGCGATCAGGAAGAGGAGCGAGATCGCCCCGAAGAGCAGAATGCTAACAACCTCGGCTGCCGTCGGCACGATCGAGAGGACGAGGAGGACGGCGGTGATGACGGCAAGGACGAGCCCCACGACGACCCCCAGGGCGGCGGCGCCCCCGAGCGCCTTGCCGACGATGACTTCGTCCCGGTAGACCGGGTGGGAGAGGAGGGTTTTGAGCGACCGGGACTCCTTCTCGCGGGTGACC
>NZ_DANC01000057.1:2125-2390 GCF_002499755.1 Methanoculleus sp. UBA291
AGGCCCCGAGTTCCTGCAGGGCCCGGTACTCGTCCGCCGCCTGCAACGCGTCGTTGTACGAAATCAGGGCGTAATCGTAGCGCTCAAGCCCCTGAGCCATACCGACCACCGCGATGATGAGGTACAGGGCAAAGATCAGGAGAAACCGCCGGCTCGTGAAGAGGTCGGAGAACTCTTTTGCGGCGACAGTGAGGCTGCGTTCTAGGGTCATGGTCTGCTTCCCGGTTTCCCGAAGAACAAGGGGCGCCGTTTACGGCACCCGATA
>NZ_DANC01000057.1:2669-3039 GCF_002499755.1 Methanoculleus sp. UBA291
ACACGGTTGTTGCTGTCGACCAGTTTCAGTCGCAGGTCGCTCCATTCGCCGTCGACCTGATAGAACTTCATGTCGACCTGAATGGAGTTATAGACGCCGGACGGCACGGTAAACTGAAAGGTCCGACTGGGTAGCGATTCGGTGATCTCACTTTCGAAGGAGAACGACTTGACATCCTGTACGCCTGCCTCTCCGGAGAGCACCTCAGCGTCCGTGATATCGGTCATATCAGGCGATGAGAGCTGGTATACGGCTAGTTCGGCAACTTTTTCCGCCGAAACTCCCCCGAAGCAGAGCAGCACGAGGAGTGCGGCTATGCCGATCAGTAATGTTTTTTTCATGGTTTTCACCTCGTTCATGCGCACCCGGG
>NZ_DANC01000046.1:0-33431 GCF_002499755.1 Methanoculleus sp. UBA291
TTCAAAGGTACCTGGGTCAAGCAGTTCGACGTGAATGAGACGAGAGACGAAGAGTTCAGGGTTGCACCGAACCGAACCGTGACGGTTCCGATGATGCAGCGGACTGACGAAGATGCAATCTATGGGTACGCGGAGACCGACACCTTCCAGGTGCTTGAGATGCCGTATGCGCATGGGAACGGAACCGAACTCTCGATGCTCGTCCTCCTCCCCAAAGACGATAACCTGACGGCTGCGGAAGAGAGCCTCGACGCCAAGGCGCTCACGGACCTGCGGGAGTCGCTGGTTTCTCAGGAGGTCGAGGTCTTCTTCCCGAAGTTCAGGCTTGAGACGGACTACAGCCTCCCGGGAGTTCTTGCGGCGATGGGGATGCCGACGGCGTTCGGTGGTGCCGCCGACTTCTCGGGGATGGACGGCACGAATATGCTCTTCGTCAGCGAGGGCGTCCATAAGGCATTCGTCGACGTGAACGAGGAAGGCACCGAGGCAGCGGCGGCGACCGGGGTCGTCATGGACCTGAAGAGCGCGCCCGTGGGGGATTCCACGCCCGTCTTTAAGGCAGACCACCCGTTCGTCTTTCTTATCGTCGAGGAGGATTCCGGCACGGTCCTCTTCATAGGCAGGGTCACAAACCCGGCGGGCCGGTAAGAGTCGATTCGAGAGAGATCAGAAGGGTGATGGACTTGCCCCCAACCACCCCCACCGGTTTACCACTAGTGCATCGATTCTATATAAACCAGACAACTTTCGCAAGGATAGCACGATATATAGATGCGCTTAATCTGACACCTGTGATATTCAAGTGGTCGTACAAAACGGATCTGAACCCGCCGGAGTGGATATGGTAACTTTATTGAGATCAACTACCCAGTCTCCTTCCCTTATTTCAGAGTAATCGTGTGTGACAATGATGATTATTTTTTCCGATGACAACTCCCTGAGAACATTATATATGGATTTCCGCGACTCTCTGTCTATCGGGCTTGTAACTTCATCTAGAAGAATTATGGGGGAATTCTTTAGGATAGCTCGTGCGAGAGAGATCTTTTGTCTTTCCCCTCCAGAAAGTTCCAAACCGTCTTCACCAACAAATGCACTATAACCATTTGGCAATCCAATTATGAAATCGTGAATCTTTGCTTTTTTAGCAGCACTTATTACATCGCCATTAGACGCATTTAAACGGAGTCGTTTCTCGCGCCCCCTGGGATCTGAGGCGATAATCAAAGGAAAGACCCTAAAACTTTTTGTCTACATTGCGAAAAAGAAACCAAATTTCGCATTTTGCTGAGAGTAGAAACGACTCAAGTAATTAACGTCTGTAGAAGATCACGTAATGGCCCTGCGCGCGGGGCAAATCGAGCAGGGAGCTTGGCTCCAGAGCATGGAGTAGTCACCGCGGGGGTCAAGAGCACTACCAAATGGGATGGACTCTCCTGCTTCGACTGGGCATCAGACAGGTGCCCCGGCCCCCTCACTCCTCTTCAAGCCGTTCGACGACCGTCTTCTGCAGATAGCCGATGATCGGCATATTCGAGCCGAACACTGCATACCGCCCGGACCCCCCGGTCATAATGGTAAAGAAGTCCCGGCTGTCGACAAAGATCGCGCACTCATCCATCCGCACGACATCATCTGCTGCTTCGTCCGTCACCACCTGAGGTTCCAGGAGATCGCTCACGGTTGCTTTTGCCTCGTAGATCGGAAGGTTGATATCAGCACACTCCTCTCTCCTCCGCACAACCACGTAGAGATCGATCTTCCGCTCGAGCGGCTTGATGCTCGTATAGTACTTCCGGAGGAACTCCGGGTTATGGCAGAGGATCACCATGCTCTTCTTCACCCGCCGGAAGAGCGAGAAGATGTGATTCTCGATCGCCCAGCCGCTCCGGAGGATGATGAACGAATCCGGAGGAAGGCGCGGTTTGACCGAAAAACGCTTTAATGCCTCGCGAGTCTCGTCAAGAGACTTGATGTAATCGTTTTTGAGCCGATCAAAGACGACATCGATGTCAAGCACGTAGTAAGAGGCCGGAGACCCCTCTTCAATACCGATGAACCCCCGCCGTGCAAGGTCGTTTAAGATCTCGTAAATCCGCCCCCGGGGGACTCTGCTGATCTCGTGGATGCTTCGAGCGGTCGCTTTCTGCAGTCCGACAAGCGTGGAGTAGACGTTCGCTTCATACTCGTTCATTCCGAGAGTCCGAAGACCGGCGACTATTTCGGCAGTCATTGCAACTAGGTTTAGTTGCAACAAACTTATGGCTTGCGGCGAGAGAGATAGATCAGCGAGCGAGAGACTCTCTCCTCGTGAAAGACCGTCCTCCGGGCGGCAGCGCCTGATCCAGATACCGAAAACCGGCTCCACGCTGAAAAAGCCGGGACACCGGGCCGGACATTCCCACCTTCGAGGAAGGCTCTGCCGGAAGGACGGATAAGTACAGCATGCAACGAGCGATACCACCTGAACCCGATATACCCCGGTATATCACCTTCCAGAATCCGGGAGATTCATCATCAACTGCCCGGGGACGTCTCCGGTGGCAACGGCGGCCGACTCAGACGTGGCGGAGTCGCCGCCCGAACCGCGGCCCGTCCCGAACGCTTTCTCTGAAAACAGGGATATTCTACCGGGAGCGAACAACAACCCCGCGTCAGTAACCGGCGAGGAGCGTGGAGATGAGCCGCACCTCTGCCTTTCGCAGGTGCTCGATTGCGGTGGCTTTGCTGATCCCAAGTTTTTCGGCCAGCTCCTGACCGGAGATCCTGCGGGGGTACTCGTAGTAGCCGTACCGTTTCGCTGCGATCAGCAGGTCTCGCTGCCTCGCGGTGAGGCGAGAGAGCGGATCGTTCCCGGAGAAGGAGGCCTCTTCGAAGATGACGTTCCGGACCTCTCCGTAGGTGGCCATAAGGTGGAGAACTTTATTCAGGTTCGCATTATCGCCGATGCAGGTGTAGACGCTCAGGTCCCGGGACTTGCGCATGGGGGCGATCCAGATGACGGCAAGGTCGAACTCACGCATCTTCTGCAGCAGGAACTTGTCGCAGACGGCAAGCTGTATAAAACAGGTGTAAGTCCTCCCGTTGGCCTTGAGCACCTCGATGGACCCTAAAAGCCCCGGGAACTCGATATCAGCGAAGGTGTATCCTGCTTTCATCGTGATCTCTCCCACCGCCGTCACCTCTCCCCGTTCAAAGTCCATTTTGATCAGCTCGGTGAGGTTTATGGACTCGATCTTCTCCGTGAACTGTTCCACCGCCTGGTGAAGCTCCCGGGAATCGGTGGGTATCATCATCAACGGGTCCTTCAACGGGTCCTTCGGGAACACCTCGACGATCATCTTCCGCATACTCTGCGTGGGGCGCCGTATCTCATATAAATACCGTACATGTACGGGAAAATATTGAATCCCGGAGCTCCCCATTACTGATGTATGGGAACGAACAGAAAAAATCGATTGCAGAGACTTCGGGCCCGGGCGCGTTATTCAATGCCGACAGCTCCCGCCCCGGGTTGCAATAGGTTCATATTCGGTCCCATCGAGACATTATCTCCATTATATCAGCCACTTACAGCGAGGAGAGACGTGAACAGCACAACTGCCTGCAACACCGGGTCCTGCGGGGGGCCCGATGGCCCTTCGTGCACTGTCCCGGCGCACAAAGAAACATCCCGCAATGAACCGCCCGTTGAGGAGACCGATCAGGTCTGGATCGAGGCCGGATTCCTCCCGCCGGCAGGCTACCGGCAGGCCGTAGCCCTGCTCCACCGGCTTGCCATGAATGGGGAACCTGTAGCGCCCCTGCTCTCGCACGCTCTTACGGCGGCGCCGGAGATACTCAGCGGGCCGGAACACGACCAGAATTACCGGGTCCTCAACCCCGCAAAGCTCCGGCGCACGGCCGAGGAGTTCGGCATCGATCTCACCGACAGGAACAATACGGAGATCGCCCGCGCGGTGACACTCGCGATCATCGGTGAGTACGGGGTAAAGAAGCCGGAGGATCATATATGAAAAACCCATACGAATGGCTTTCAAACACCATCAATAACCACACCTGGGCCGTCTTTGGGGTCGTCGTGGCCGTCTTCGTCCTGGCGCTCTACGGGCTCACGATGGTCTCGATGGAGACCGGCGACGATACTTATATCGATAAGACCACCCCGCGCGGCGCGCTCCTCGCCCACTACAAGGATACCTACGGCTCCGACGCGATCATGCTCATCTACGAGGCGGACAGCGTCAGGAACCCCGACGTCTTAAGATATATCGATGACCTCCAGGAAGACCTCAGGAACGAACGCTACGTCGCCGGGGTCTCAGGCGTCGTTGATCTCCTGAAACAGGCGAATGACGGCACTTTGCCGTCGTCCAAAGCAGAGATCGACGGGATCATCGGGCAGGCCCCGCCGGAGCTCGTCGAACGGATGCTGCCCTCGGACCTCATGACGATCAGCGTCATCAACCTGGAGCCGGGCGTCTCCACGCAGGTTCAGGAGCAGGTCCTCGGGAATATCGAGACCGTCATCAGCATATCGGAACCCCCGCCGGGCCTTTCGGTCACGGTATCCGGAAACCCGGCGTTCTCGAAGGAGATGGGCGACGCGATGGGGGCTGAGATGGGCACGCTGATCCTCGTGGCCATGATCTTCATGACCATCGCGGTGATGCTCCTCTTCTCCCACGTCCGCTACCGTCTCCTCCCCGTCGGCGTCGTGGCCGTCGGGCTCATCCTGACCTTCGGGATCATGGGTCTCTCAGGTATCCCGGTCAGCATGGTGGTGATCGGGGCGTTCCCGGTACTCATCGGGATCGGGATCGACTACGCGATCCAGTTCCAGGCCAGGTTCGACGAGGAGAGCCGGCACTCCCCTCTCCCGGAGGCCGTATGGACCACCATCGTCAAATCGGGCCCGTCGATCCTGATCGCGATGACGGCGACGGCGCTCGGGTTCATCGCGATGTTCTTCTCCCCGGTGCCGATGGTAGCCGACTTCGGGCAGGTCTGCGCCATAGGAGTAGCCTCCTGTTATATTGCGGCGCTCATCATCGTCCCGGTCTTTGGAACCCTCACGAACTATCAACCCAAGACAAAGACCGATATATCCAACCCCACTCCCGGATCGAAGCGGTCGTTCGTTGAGCGGTATGAGCACGCCATCGGGAAGATGGCCTATACCATCGCAAAACACCCGCTCCCCGTTCTCCTGATCTTCGGCGTGGTTGCGGTAGGCGGTTACTACCTCGACGAGAAAGTCCCCATCAGCGCAGACGAGAAGACCTTCGTTCCCGACGATATGCCTACCCTTCTGAACCTGGAGAAGATCACCCGGACGATGGGATCGACGAGCACCATCCCGGTCGTCGTGACCGCGGACAACGTCCGGAGCCCGGAGACGCTCGCCTGGATCGACCGGTTCGGGACGTATGAACTCGAGCACAACGACAAGATGACCGGGGTGACGAGTATCGCCACCCTGATCCGGGACTACAACGGGGGAGTCCTGCCCGAAACGAGTGCGGAGATCGATGCGGCCCTCGCCCGGGTCCCGGAGGAGACGCTGAAGAGTTACCTCAACGGGAACATGGAGGCGGTGCTCGAGTTTTCGACGGTCTCGATGGAGATGGACGCTCAAAAGTCCTTTATCGAGGGGATACAGAGCGACATAGCGTGGAATGATCCTCCCGCCGGCGTGACGGTGAAAATCACCGGCACCTCGGAGATGTTCGTCGCCCTCATGGACGAGATCGCCGAGTCCAAGACGTTCATGACCATCCTCGGGTTCGCCTTCATCCTCGCCTTCCTGATCCTCGTCTATCGGAGAGTCGGCGCCGCGTCCCCGCTCATCCCGATCGCCTTCGTCGTAGGCTGGTGCGGGGCGATCATGTACTTCCTCGGCCTCGACTACACACCGCTGACCGCCGTCCTCGGGTCGATGAGCATCGGCGTGGCCTCGGAATACACCATCGTGATCATGGAGCGGTGCGAGGAGGAACTGGCGAAGGGCATAGGCTACCTCGACGCCATCCAGCATGCGGTGCAGAAGATCGGGATGGCCATCACGGTATCCGGGGTGGCGACGATCTCCGGGTTTGCGGCGCTCACCGTCTCGACCTTCAACATCATCAGCAACTTCGGGCTCGTGACGGTCATCACCGTCGGGTTCTCGCTCGTGGGCGCGATCATCGCCCTGCCGGCGGTGCTCTCGATCATGTACCGCCATGCGGGGAGCACCCGGGCCCCGACCCCGGCGACGACCGGGATCGTGGACTGAATTCCGTCCGCATTGCCAAAACAGCAGGGGTTCGGCTGCCGGAGCCCCTGCAGTCCGGGGAAGCGGCAGGCACATTAAAGTTTATATAGTACCTGCCATATCCCTTCCCCGTGGTGTACTATGGCAACTGGAGACCTCACGGCGCAAGCATTGGCGCCATTTGCGCCGGTTGAAGAACTGGCACGTAATGTTATTCTGTTTCTGCCCAACCTCCTGGCAGCGATCGTCATCCTCATCATCGGCTGGATTCTCGGGCGTATCCTCGGAAGGGTCGTCGCCGAAGTCCTCGACCGGATCGGGGTAGACGACGCTCTGCGGAAAACATCGATCGGTCAGCAGATTGAACGGTCCACAACGAACATAAGCAGGCTCTTCGACCTCATCGTCCGCTGGTTCATCTACCTCATCGCGATCCTCGCGGCAGTCAGCGTTCTCCAGATCCAGGCCCTGTCTGCGGCAGTCGCGGCCATCGTGGCCTTTATCCCGAACATCGCTGCGTTCATCATCATCCTCGTCGGCGGGTTCATCCTGATCGACTGGCTCATGGACCGCTTCCAGGACTTTGGAGCGGGACAGGATGTCCAGTTCTTCGGCGCGGTCACAACATTCCTGCGAGTGTTTCTCTACTTCGTCGTCGTCATCCTTGCGCTTCAGCAGCTCCTGCTCGACCTCTCGATCATCTATGTCTTCGTCGTCCCGCTCGCCTGGGGCGTTGCGCTCGGGATCGGTGCGGCGATAGCCATCATCGTCGGGTTCGGCCTCCGGGACCGGGCGCCGGAGATGATGGACCAGTTGATGGGCAGGATGAAGAAGGAGTAACCCTTTTTTTCGGTCGGCGGGATTTCCAGGCCCCGGGTTTCCGGAGTAAAACCCGGGCCGGCCCGCAAAGGAAGTCAAAGTCCGCCGTATTTCTGTACGTGCTCCCGGACCCGGCGGCGCCGGTCTCTCTCACCGGGAGAGGCGGCCGGCCGGCCGTAGTGCCGTCGGTCCTCTCCCACCGGGCAGACCCCTATGCAGATGCCGCAGGGGGAGATGTGGCGCCGGGCGAGCCGGGCGCTGTTGTCGGTGCAGGCCGCCTTGTCGGTGAGACCTTCAGGATAGTTCCGCTCATCGAGCGCGCCCGCCGGGCAGGCGCGGACACATCGCATGCACCGGGTGCAGAGGTCCTCCGGGAAGAGAGGATCGGCCGGAAGGACCGCGGCGGTAAGGACCGACCCGAACCGGACCCGGGGACCGTACTCCGGCGTCAGGAGGGTGTTGTTCACGCCGAAGGTCCCGAGCCCCGCGAGGAGAGCCGCATGGCGGTGCGAAAAGAAGGCGACCGGGTTCTTCTGGAGCACCTCAATGCTCTCGTAGCCGTCCCGGGGGACGAAGACCGACGGGTAGCCCTCGTCGTTGAGGAAGGACGCGAGCCGGTAGGTGTACTGGTCGAGGAGGGTGTTGACGGTCTTATACAACTCGTGATAGTAGTTCGAGGGGGAGGTCTCGAGCACCGGGAGGTGGACGGGAAGACCGATGACGATCACCGACCGCGCTTCCGGGAAGATCGACTGCGGATAGAACTCCTCCGGCATCCAGGGCAAAAAAGGCGGATTTTCCCACCGGTCCGTGCTCGCAACCCCGACGAGCGGGATCTCCATCCTCCGGCACCGGCGAAGGACGGCTGCCTTCAGGTCTTCGGTCATAATAACCGATTCCAGGTGCGACCAGAAAAAAGTTCGGGGTTCTACCGGAGAACCCCCGTCTGTCTCACCTGATGTCCAGGCGCATGAAGCGCGAATACGCAAGTCCGAAGAAGACCGCGGGAAACGCGATCAGAGCAAAAACATTCATGCCCACCCCGGCAACCCCGGATGCCGGGTCCACCGAGCCCGCATCGCCGATCAGGACGCTGCCGCCGCCGTTCTGCATTACGGTGGTCACGGTCATACTCGCGGAGACCCGGCCGAAGATGCCGAGGATCGCCTCGTAGTTCAGCGAAGGAGAAAGGAGGCTCAGGACATCGTTCACGGCGCCCCGCCGCTCCTCGTACTCGCGGCGTGCCTCCCGAAACTCCTGCCACTCCACGCTCTCCGTATCGATGGCGCGGACCGCCACCTCCATTTTCTCATCTCCGGTAGATTGTATATCGGGGAGGTAGGCCGACGTGGGTAACTCCGGGGGTTCGCCGATAACGGTCTCCATCACCGCATCGTTCGTGGCAACCGGCACAAGCATCGTGAAGGCGACAAAGACGATGAGGCTGTAGATCAGTGCGGTCCCGCTGTTTTTGGCGACGGTCGACATCAGGAGGGCGACACTGAAGTAGGTCAGGATCATGAGGGCCGTAACCGCTCCGAAGACCAGGATGAGCGAAAATTCCGTCAGATCCGGGACGATCCCGAAGATCAGGAGAGCAGCGAAGGCGACCGCAAGCACGGCGCCGAGCGGAAGGAGAAGGGCGGCGGCACTCCCGAGAGCCTTTCCGTTGATCACCTCGTCCCGGTAGATCGGATGCGAGAGAAGTTGCTTCAACGATTTACTCTCTTTCTCCTTCGTGATCAGGTCGAAACCGAGGGCAATGCCCAGGATGGCGCCGAGAACACTCATCTGGGCCCCGATGGAGACGAAGATCGAGAGTATCGAGGGCCTCTCCGACATGAAGCCCGGCCCCTCTTCAGATCCGGCCACGCTCAGTCTCTCATTGTACTCGTCCAGGTCCTCCCGATAATCATCGAGGCCCCCGATGAGCCCGACCGTGCAGATGAGGACCAGGATACCGGCGATCAGGAGGAAATTTTTACTGCAGAGGTGATCGGTGAATTCCTTTGCGGCAATCGGGATCAGCCCGCAGGATTTCATGCTTTACACCTCCCGGTAGTAGGGGAGAACGACGCTCTCAAGCGACGGCTGCCTTTCAGCAAGCCGCAGAAGCCGGACCCCGCGGCCGACGAGGAATGCGGCTATCTCGTCCCCGAGGTCTCGTTCCGCCACAACAAGCGCTTCTCTCCGGGGCGCATCGTAGGATACGCACAGGACCCCGGGAACGGCCAGGTCGGGCATGGGGTCCCGGGTCTCCACGCAGAGCGTGACCGTCCCTCCCTCCTGCTTCTGCAGGAGGTCTCCGGGAGTGCCCATGGCGACGAGCCTCCCCCGGGCAAGGACCCCGACGGAGGTGCAGATCTGGTCTACTTCGGGGAGGATGTGAGAGGAGATGAGGATAGTCCTGCCCTCCGCCGCAGCATCGCGGAGGATACGCCTGAAGTCGGCGACGCCGGGCGGATCAAGGTTGGCCGTCGGCTCGTCCAGGACGAGGACGGCCGGATCGTTCAGCAGGGCCCCGGCAAGCCCGAGCCTCTGCCGCATCCCCTTTGAGAACGCCCCGACCTGCTGCGTCGCCCCGTCGAGGCCGACAAGCGCGAGCAGTTCCTCTATCCGCTGTTTTCGCTCTGCAGGCTTCATTCCGTAGAGCTGCGCGAAGAAATCGAGGTTTCGGGCGGCCGTGAGATCGGCGTAGAACCCGACATCCTCGGGCATGTAGCCGATCCGGTGCTTCACCCGGATCGGCTCGGTTACGATGTCTTCCCCGTCGATGAGGCATCTCCCGCCGGTCGGCTCGATCAGCCCGACCAGCATGAGGATCGTGGTGCTCTTTCCCGCTCCGTTCGGCCCGATCAGGCCGAAGATCTCACCCTGCGGGACCTGGAAGGTCAGGTCGTCGACGACACGACGACCGCTGTATTCTTTCATCAGATGTTCAAACCGGATCATATCCGTCTCCTCGGTTGCACTTTGCGGCCGGACGTTCGGACATCCGCATATCGGTCGAAGCACCCGGCACTACGGTGTTCAACGGCGAGGAGAATAGGGATTGTCGCACAATCTTCTACCGTTTCCGGGACACGTTGAGGATTGTGCGAATAGAATCATATTGTCGACCGATTTTACGGCCGCCGGGCGCATGTGTAGAGGATCATGCCAGAGATCTTATCATTGCAAGCATTCCACTAATACGTATGGACCTGCGCGTGCTCCCGCTGCTCTGCGTGCTGGCCTGTCTTGCCGCGCCCATCTTTGCGTACACCCTCCCGGACGAACCGGTCCGGTCGTTCGGGTTCGTCGGGTATATCGTGCCGGCGACGTACCCAGAAGCCGGCGCCGTCTCCATCATGGAGGCGGAGGAGAGTGCCGTAACGATCCGTCTCGAAGACATCGGGGCAGAGGTCCCGGAGGACGAAGCCAGCGGGGACGTTCTCCAGACCATTTCTCCGGCGTATTATACACTCAGCGGCAAGATCCAGAGCGTGAATTTCCTCCAGACGTTTCCGTCGGTGGAGGTGGTGGTTCTGGAGAAACCTGCAAATTTCTTTATCGTCAGGAAGGTGGAGGAACCGACCGGTTTGACGAAGACCTACAGCGGCCGTTCCGGGGAAGACCACGGCAAGCATACCCTTGCCCCCGATGAGAAGCGCTACTTCTCGACGCCGGTTCGGGAAGGGGTTACGCACCACTGGATCGATATCCGCTGGGACGCGTCGGCCGGGGACCTCATGCTGTACGTCTATCCTCCGGACGGCTGTCTCGGCCCGTATACCGACAGCGATGACGGAGAAAGCGACGGGCGGATCTTCCTCGATGTCTCCTCGTCCGAAGGGCTGACACCGGGAGCCTGGTACTACGAGATCGCCTGCGCCCGGGGAAACGGAACGATCGAGTTCTCATTTGAGACGTATACGTAAAGGACGCGAAGAAGATTATGCAGGGAATCAAAGTTCTTGTTTTCAGCATGATCCTGCTCCTGCTCATCGCATCTCCCGCCGGGGCAAAGACGTATGAGGCGGCCGGCGGCTACGAAAACCCTCCGCCGGAAGGAGCGGAGATGGCCGAACCGGTGGAGGTGGAGTTCTGGGAACTTCCCGTCTGGCTCATCCTCATGCAGATCGCCTGCATGCCTCTCGAACTCCTCGCGTCGCTCAAGATCTGGGGATACCTCGGGTACTGCCGGGTGAAACGCGAGGACCTGCTCGACAACGCTCTCCGCGACCGGATCTTCTCCTGCATCCGGGATCATCCGGGGATACACCTGCACGCCATCGCCCGGGAGACGGGGATACGCCTGGGTACGCTCCGCTACCACCTGAGCGTCCTCCAGAGAAGCCATATGATCGTATTCGTGGAATCGGAGGGCATGACCTGCTTCTTCAAAAACGACGGCACCTACTCCGGGCTGCAGCAGCGGCTGCTGGTTCACCTGCACCGGGAGGTGCCGCACGAGATCCTGAGATTGCTGCTCAGCCGCCCGTCGCAAACCCGAAACGAACTGGCCGGGAGCCTGGGAGTGGCGGGGCCGACGGTCACGTGGCACATGAAGCGCCTTATGCGCGACCGTCTCGTCTCCTCCGAAAAAGACGGGAGATGCGTCCGATATCGCATCCCCTGTGAAATTGCGCCTGAAGTTGGAAAATGGCTGAGTTGAAGGCCGGGAAGACGGAGGTGTTCTATCGCCCGGGGGCCTCCCCCTGCACCCATCGTTCGCCCTCCCGGTAAAACTCCTTCTTCCAGATAGGGACGGTCTGCTTGAGCCGGTCGATGATATACTCGCTGGCAGCGAACGCCTCTTTCCGGTGCCCGGCTCCGACGATGACGAGGAGAATGGTCTCGCCGACCAAAAGAGAGCCCACGCGGTGGACGATATCCACCGACTCGATTGCATAATCCCGCATCGCCGTATCGCGGATCGCCTCCAGTTCACGGACCGCGACGTCCTCATAGGCTTCCAGCTCCATCCGCTCAACCCCGCCGTCGTCCCTGACGACGCCGCAGAAAGTGACCAGGGCTCCCATGCCCGGCCTCTTCGCCGCCTCAATCATCGCGCCTGTGTCGATGACGTCCCGGGTAATACTTATCATACGTTATGCCTCCTATCCGCCCGCCACCGGCGGGAAGATGGCGACCTCATCTCCGTCCGCAAGGACAAGCGTATCGAGGTCGTCTCTCTTCACCCGTATTCCGTTTTGCATCAGAACCACGTGCGTCCGGAGCGCTCCGGCCTCATCGAACATGAGCCCTTCTTCGCCTCCGGCACGGTCCCGGAGCGCGGCGAGAAGCGCTGTCATCGCCGATCCCTCGGGGAGTTCCACGACCGGATCGCTCCCGAGAGCCTCACGGAACCGGGCGAATGCCTTCACCTGTACCTTCATAATCACACCCCACGCCGCAGGCGGGACAGTCCGGCCGCCGCTCTACGGCATACGTCTCAAGCGTCGTCGCGAGGCCGTCCCAGACGAGGAGCCGGTTCGTAAGAAGGTCCTCCCTGCCGAGGAGATACTTGATCGCCTCGTTTGCCTGGATCGTGCCGATAACCCCCGGCGTCACCCCGACGACCGGGAAGACCTCGGCAGGCGGAGCCTCCGGGAAGATGCACTCGAGGCAGGCCGTCCGGCCCGGAATGATGGTCGTCGCCTGCCCGTCGAACCCCCGGACGGCGCCGTGCAGCAGGGGAACGCCCGACCGGAGCGCCTGCCGGTTCAGGAGGTAGCGGGTCGGAAAATTGTCCATCGCGTCCACGATCAGGTCGGCGGCGCCCACGAGGTCCCGGACGTTCGCCTCATCAATGGTCGCCGCAAAGGCCTTGATGCGGATATCCGGGTTTGCTGCCCTGAGTTTTGCTTCGGCGGACCGGGCCTTCAGTTCGCCGATGTCGCTCTCCCGGTGGAGGACCTGCCGGTTCAGGTTGGTCCGGTCCACGGTGTCCCGGTCCGCGATGCGGATCTCCCCGACACCGGCGACGGCGAGGTAGAGGGCGATCGGGCAGCCGAGACCCCCCGCACCGGCGATGAAGACCTTCGCCTTCTTCAGCCGCTCCTGCCCCTCATCGCCGAAGAGGAGGATCTGCCGGGCGTAGCGCTCACGTTCCCGCTCAAGGAGCATGCTGCGATCCGTCCCCCATCGGCGGCATCCCGTGCCGTGTCCGGTAGTCGTCGATCGCCTTATGGATTCCCTCTTCGGCGAGGACCGAACAGTGGAGTTTCTGGGGAGGCAGCCCCTCCAGCGCTTCGGCAACCGCCCGGTTGGTGACCGACCATGCCTCGTCGAGGGTCTTGCCCTTGATGAGTTCGGTGACCATCGAACTCGATGCAATGGCGGCGGCGCACCCGAAGGTCTTGAACTTTGCATCCACGATCCGATCCCCTTCTATCCGGAGGGTGATCCGCATGATGTCGCCGCAGACCGGGTTTCCGACCTCGCCGACGCCGTCCGCATCCGGGATCTCCCCCATGTTCCGGGGGTTCGTGAAATGGTCCATGACTTGTTTGCTGTACATCGCAATCACTCGTTTCGTTTGGGGGTGAGCGGCGACATCTGTCTGAGGCGCTCGATCACCCCGGGAAGGACCGAGAGGACGTAATCGACGTCGTCCTCCGTGTTCCGGGAGCCGAGGGTGAGCCGGAGCGAGCCGTGCGCCTGCTCGGGGGGGAGGCCGCAGGCCGTGAGGACGTGCGAGGGCTCAAGCGACGCCGAGGTGCAGGCGCTCCCCGTCGAGGCGGCAACACCGAGCGCGTCGAGCGAGAGCAGGATCGACTCGCCCTCCACGTAGCGGAACGCGACGTTCACGTTGTTCGGGAGTCTCTCGACCGGGTGGCCGTTTAACCGGGTGTCCGGGATCGTATCCAGGAGCCCCCGGATCAGCCGGTCCCGCATTGCGCGAAGTCGAGCAGCGTGCTCCTCAATATCGGCGGTCGCAAGTTCGATTGCCCGCCCGAGCCCGACGATCCCGGGGACGTTCTCGGTCCCGGCCCGGTGGCCGCGTTCCTGCGCGCCGCCGTCCATGAACGTCCCGATCCGGGTTTTCTTCCGGATATAGAGCGCTCCCGTTCCCTTCGGGCCGCCGAACTTGTGCGCCGAGAGAGAGAGGAGGTCGGCCCCTGTAGCCTCCACATTCACCGGAAGGGCGCCGATCGCCTGGACGGCGTCGGTGTGGAACGGGACCCTGTGGTCGTGCGCGATCTCCGCTATCGCCCGGACCGGCTGGATCGTCCCGATCTCGTTATTTGCGGTCATCACCGAGATGAGGACGGTTTTGTCGGTGATCGCCTCCTCGACGACTCCCGGGTCCACCCGGCCGAACTCGTCGACAGGGAGGTAGGTCACCCGCCAGCCCTGCTTCTCGAGGCTCTGGCAGGTGTGGATGACGGCGTGGTGCTCGATCGCGGAGGTGATGATGTGGTCGCCCTTTTTCCGGTTCGCAGTCGCCACGCCTTTGAACGCCCAGTTGTCGGCCTCCGTTCCCCCGGAGGTGAAGAAGACCTCCTCCGGCTTCGCGCCGATCGCCGCCGCCACCCGGCCCCGCGCTTCTTCCACCGCCTCCTTCGCCTCCCGGGCGACAGCATAGAGCGACGAAGGGTTCCCGAACCGCTCCGTGAAGTAGGGGAGCATCGCCTCGACGACCTCCGGCCGCGTCGGCGTCGTCGCCGCATGGTCCATGTAAACCAACCGTGGTTTCCGATCAGTCATGATACTCACGCCGTGTCCCGGCCCTGTACAAAGGTATTTGTTCTTCGAAGTCAAAATTAACAATTGTTAACATCGCTGTTAGGTTTGCTCCGGAACCATTAAAAGTTGTGGTATGATGAAACTCCCCTGCCAGTTGATAGTATGGAATGTGCTGCCTGCAATCCGTGCCGCGATTGCGGAAGAACTGAATAATATGGGCGTCGCCCAGCTGGAGGCCGCCCGTCTCCTCGATATGACGCCGTCGGCGATCTCCCAGTATCTCACCGGAAAACGGGGTTACCGGATCGTCTTTGAGGGTGAGGTGAAGGAGTCGATCAACCGGCTCGCACAGGACCTCAAGGCTGGCCGGGTAGATGACCTCGCTTCCCGGATATGCGGGATCTGTGCACAGATCCGGGAAGAGAACCAGCCCGGCGATGCATGTGAAAGGGAAGCCTGAGGGGGAGGCCACGTTGGGATTGAGAAGCAGGAGGGGAGCGGGGATCGAGGCGGCAGAAGAAACTTCGCAGGACCGGGGCATGGACGGGGTCGCATGAGGCTCGAAGACTGCAGGGCCGACTTCCCGATCACCCGGGACCTTATCTACCTGGACAGCGCCGCAACCTCGCTCACCCCGAAACCGGTGGTCCAGACGATGGTCGAGTACGACCTCCGGTACCGGGCGAACGTCGGGAGGGGTGTCCACCGGCTCGCCGCCGTCGCCACTCACCGCTATCGGGACGCCCGCGACGCCGTCAAATCGTTCATCGGGGGAGAGGACGGCACCCTTGCGGTCACCCGGAACACCACCGAGGCGATCGGGGCGGTCGTCGCCGGTCTCGCCTGGCAGCGGGGCGACCGGGTGGTGACGACCCTGCTTGAACATCACTCAAACCTCCTCCCCTGGCTCCGGCTCCGTGAGCGGGGGGTCGCGGTGGATATCGTCCGGCCGGATGCGGACGGTCGTCTCGACCTCGCGGACCTGGAGGCGGCTGTCCGCGACGAGACCCGGCTCGTCGCCGTAACCCACGCCTCGAACGTTCTCGGCACCGTCCTCCCCGTCCGCGAGATTGCCGGGATCTGCCACGACCGGGGTGTGCGGCTCCTGGTCGACGGCGCCCAGTCGGTACCGCACCTCCCGGTCGACGTTGCCGATATCGGGTGCGACTACTTCTGCTTCTCGGGTCATAAGATGCTCGGCCCGACCGGGACGGGCGGGCTCTGGATGCGCCGGCCGGACCTCGAACCGCTCTTCGTCGGGGGCGGGGCGGTCGAGAGCGTGACGGCCGGGGGATACACCCTTGCTCCCGGCGAACAGCGCTACGAGGCGGGAACGCCGCCAATTGCCGGCACCATCGGGCTTGCACGGGCGACGGCGTACCTCCGGGAGATCGGGATGGATACGGTGCGGCGGCACGATGAACGTCTGGCTGCCCGACTGATCGACGGGCTCGCCGCGCTCGACGGTATTACGGTTATGGGAGCGGATGCAGAGACCGAGCGGATCGGCGTCGTCTCGTTCACGGTCAGGGGGATGCACCCGCACGAAGTGGCGCAGGTCCTGGATGAGGCCGCCGCCATTCTGGTCCGGTCGGGCCACCACTGCTGTCAGCCGCTCATGGAGCACCTCGGCCTCCCGGACGGGACGGTGCGGGCGAGCACCTACATCTACAACACAGAGGAGGAGATCGACATGCTGATAGCCACCGTCGAAGAATTATCCCGGAGGATTGTCTGATGCTCTACCGGGAACTGCCAGTCATCAAAGGCGACGGGGACACGTTCGTCCCCGCAACGCACCCCGTCGTCGAGGAGATGCCGCTCTCCGTGACCGTCAACGGGCGCCCCGCCCTCACCGCCATGACCAGCCCGTCGATGCTCCGGGAGTTCGTCGTGGGCTACCTCTACACGGAACGGATCGTCCGGGACCTCCATGATATCGAGTCGATCCGGATCGAGGGAAATACCGCGAGCGTCCTCACAAAGAACCCGTTCGCGATCCTGACCTCGCACAAGACCGTCCTCTCCGGGTGCGGCGGAAGCACCACGTTCCTTGATGCCGGTCACCTCCCCAAAATCCGGTCCGACCTCACCCTCTCGCCCGAGATGATCCGGGCGGCGACGAAAGAGACACTCGATTCGGACCTCCATCGGATCACCGGCGGCATCCACCTTGTCGGGCTCTTCGACGAAGAAGGCCGGGCAATACGGATCGCCGAGGATATCGGACGGCACAACGCGCTCGACCGGGTCGTCGGCCACGGCCTTCTCGCCGGGATCGACTTCTCCCGGACGTTTGCAGTCTGCTCCGGCCGGATATCCTCCGAGATGGTCAGAAAATGCCTGGTAGCGAACATTCCGGTGATCGTCTCGCGGGGGGCGACGACCACCATCGCCGTCGAGGCCGCAAAGACAGGCGGGCTCACCATCGTAGGGTTCGTGCGGAGCAAAAAGATGAATATCTATACCGGGTGGGAGCGGGTCCGCGGCGCTCCGCCGCCCGCCGACGACTGATCGCCCCGCCCGGTTTCTCCCCGAACCACCTTGCCATGATGCAGGGAATGCACGAGTTTTTTGTGCAGAACAGGATTCCAGGAGATTCCAGAGGTTTGTTCAACAACGATCCCGGCCCTCCGTCCGACACCGGACGGGAGACCCCGGCAGCAGTATGGTTCAACTCCTTTGCCGGAAAGGAGCGAGGGGCGAGGAGTTACTCCCGACAGTAATCCGTAGAGGTGCGCCTACCCCTGTCCAGACCGGCGCCCCCGCCCCGGTTCACGGTGGAGACGATGAAGATCGGACGATCGAAACGCTGAACTGCAACGTGGGTTTCCCAATGCCTTATCGACCGATATTGGTTCATCTCTCTCACCGTGTTCACGAGCGGGAACTAAATTCACATAGGCATCGGAAGTATTTATTTTCGTAGAAATCGACAGAATTTGCCGCAATATGCGCGAATGTGGGCATTATCTGCGAATGAGCCTTCAGGGACGGCTTTTTTCGATCCAGATCGGGCGCAGGAGATTCACAATTGTGAATACATTTAACTTCTCATGGGGCACACGTATGCAGAGGACAAAAAATACGCTCATAGGATACTGGTTCCCATGATCCGTGTTCTGGATTGAGCGGAATCCAAAACGGAGAGAATTATGGACTTAAAAGACCTCAGGTCCGGTACCGAACTCCTCAAGAGGGGGTTTGCGTCCATGCAGAAAGGCGGCGTCATCATGGACGTCGTGAATGCTGAACAGGCACGGATTGCAGAAGAGACGGGGGCTGTTGCGGTCATGGCCCTCGAACGCGTCCCGGCCGACATCCGGGCGACGGGCGGAGTAGCACGGATGGCGGACCCGGAGAAGATCGCGGAGATCATCGACGCAGTCTCGATCCCGGTCATGGGCAAGGCACGGATCGGCCATTTCGTCGAGGCGCAGGTGCTCGAGGCTCTCGGCGTCGATATGATCGACGAGAGCGAGGTCCTCACGCCTGCCGACGAAGAGTACCACATCGACAAGAAGCGGTTCTCCGTCCCGTTCGTCTGCGGTGCACGCACCCTCGGTGAGGCGCTCCGGCGGATCGACGAAGGCGCAGCAATGATCCGGACCAAGGGTGAGGCCGGCACCGGCAACGTCGTCGAGGCTGTCCGGCACATGCGTGCAATCACGGGTGAGATCCGGCTCCTGCAGGGAATGAGCGAGCAGGAACTGATCAACCGTGCACGTGAGATCGAAGCGCCGGCGGAACTCGTCATCGAGTCGGCCCGTCTCGGCAGGCTCCCGGTCGTCAACTTCTCGGCCGGCGGGATCGCAACGCCCGCAGATGCAGCGATGATGATGCAGCTCGGCGCCGACGGAGTTTTTGTGGGATCCGGGATCTTCAAGTCGTCCGATCCGCCGAAGACGGCAAAGGCAATCGTGGAAGCAGTCACCCGGTTCGATGACCCGGCGGCAATCGTCCGCGCATCCCGTGGGCTCGGCGAGGCAATGTCGGGGCTTGACGTCCACCTTCTCAAAGAGAACGAGACGCTCCGGTACCGCGGGCGCTGATACCTGCCACCCGATATGAACCGCGGAACCACTATCCGGCGGGATATGAACGGCCTCTCCCGCCGTTTTGCAGCCGCATTTTTTGAGAGATTAACCGCACCGGCAGCGTCGGGATCGCACGAAGACCGTAGACGGGGAATCAGATGACAATCGAGTTTCGGCCGGTCCGGGAAGAAGATCTCCCGATCATTGCGGAGATTTATAACTATTACAGCCTCCACACGACTGCAACGTTTCACGACGGCGAGATTACCCTGTCGGAGTTGATCGAGGACTTTCCGCCGGGCGATCCGGTATACCAGGCCTACCTGATCCGGGACGGAGATGAAGTCCTGGGGTATTGCGGGCTTCGCAGGTACAAAAAAGTGCGGGCATACGACAGGACCGCAGAGATCACCATCTACCTGAAATCGGAGTACACCGGAAGAGGGATCGGGAAGAGCGCTCTCTCTCGCCTGGAGGAACACGCGAAGAGAGCGGGTCTTTGCGTAATCCTGGGGACGGTTACAGGCGAAAACCGTGCGAGTATCAGACTTTTTGAAGCGACGGGGTATTCCCGGTGCGCTTATCTTAAGAATATCGGAGAGATATCGGGAAAGGTCCTCGATGTCGTTATGTATCAGAAAGAACTGGAGCCGAAGCAGTCGGAACGATGAGGGGCCCCAATCTCCACCGACATAGGTTCCGCCAGGGCAGGAGCGGCCCCGCCGTGGTTGTGCCGTGCACGGGAAATCGAAGATTTCCCTGTCAGGAAACTTCCACAGGTAGTTTCCGTGCACGGAAAATCGAAGATTTGCCTGACAGGCACAACCCAGAGGGTTGTGCCGTGTCATCTCCGGCCTCTCGACCGGGGACCCCCCGCTCCGCACCCCGGGATAAAAGGGAGACGCCACCCGTTTTACCGTTTCCTGCGGCAAAGTTAGAAATGGTCTCTGTTACGTCGCCGAAATCTTCCCGGCGAGACGCTATTTTTTGCGGCATTTGCCGCATTCATGAAGAATTCCGAACATATGTACCAATACTTGCTGAATCGTCAGCGCATAAATGGTTTTTTCGCCCTATGACTACTGGTGATCCTGTGGGAAAAGCAAAGTACCCGGCCATCCACGGAAAAAGAGGGCATCGGGGAATCCTCAATGTCGGCTTCCCTGCGGGCGATGCCGATCGGCTTCGATCAAAAAAACGATTCCACACGCCATCCCCGCGACGGTGCACTCATCTCCAACATCATTGCAAACTCGACGAGCCGTTTCCGACGAACAGGGTCTCATCATGCCGGTCTCGAACGGCCGAGCGTGAACGAACCGGGATACTAAACTTCAGCAGAGGAACCCCATGGCAACAATAGATTTGCAAAATATCTCCATGATATACGGCGTCAACGGCACGCGTCATGTCGCACTCGAATCGGTCAACCTGAAGATACGGGACGGCGAGTTCGTTTCGCTGCTCGGCCCGTCGGGGTGCGGCAAGAGCACACTCATCGATATCGTCGCAGGGCTGAAAACACCGGAACACGGCACGGTCCTCATCGACGACGAGCCGGTGACCGGGCCGGGTCCGGACCGCGGGGTCGTCTTCCAGGACTACTCGCTCTTTCCCTGGATGACCGCCTTTGAGAACATCTGCTTTGCCATCGAACATACGAACGGCAACCTGACGAGAAAAGAGATCGAAGAGCGGACGGAGGCGTATCTCGATCTCGTCGGGCTTAGAGCGTATAGAAACTCCTACCCGAACACGCTCTCCGGCGGGATGCGGCAGCGAGTCTCCATCGTCCGTATGTTTTCCATGAACCCGAAGGTGTTTCTCATGGACGAACCGTTCGGGGCGCTCGACTCCCTCAACAGGATCTACATGCAGGATACCCTGCTCCACCTCTGGTCCGGGGGTGAAGAGCACAAGACCGTGCTCTTTGTCACGCACGATGTCGACGAAGCGCTCCAGCTCTCCGACCGGATCGCGGTGATGACCCCTTCGCCCGGCAGGATCAAGGAAGTAATCGATGTTCCGTTTCCCCGGCCGCGATGCCGTAAAACGCTCTCGGCCAGTACCGAATACAGCACATTGAAGTCGCACCTCCTCTCGGTGCTGTATTGCGAGATGCTCAATGAGATAGAACGGCAGGAGAAGGGGCTCAAGGGATTGGCATGAGGTTTAGCGTAAAGCATGAAGTGGGCATCGCGGGGATCATCCTTCTCGCGACGGCCGTCCTTACGATCGCCGTCCCGGACGCCCCGTCACAGGCTGTAAACAGCAACAGCGCCTTTATCACCGTAATTGCCCTGCTCATCATCTTCTTTGGCGCGCTGCTCTATCTGCACCCGAAGAAGGCGCAGGCTACTGCAGATATATTTCTCATAATCGCAGTGGTCATGTTCCTCTGGGAGGTTCTCCTCGGCAAACTGGCCCTGCTCGATCCCTTTATCTTCCCCGGGCCGGCAAGGGTGTTCCGGGTCTTTGAGATCGACTGGCAGCAGATGCTTGCCGGCGTTGTCAGTTCCCTTGAGATCCTCTCCGTCGGCTACGTGATCGCACTTGTGACGGCAATTCCAATCGGACTCTATATCGGATGGAAGAAGCGGCTGTTCGGTGCCGCGTACCCGATAGCAAAAGCCGTCTCTCCCATCCCGCCCACCGTCTACCTGCCGTATGCAATCGTGCTGCTTCCTACATTTGCAGCATCGTCGACCTTCCTGATATTCATCGGAGCCTTCTGGCCCGTTCTGGTCGGCTCGGTCTATGGTGTCTTCTCGATCGATCCCCGGTTGATCAACTCCGCCCGAATACTCAGTCTCCCGGAATCCCGGATGATACAGCGGATCCTCTTTCCTGCTGCAATGCCGAGCATATTCTCCGGCGCACTGATCGCACTGATCATGTCGTTCATCACGCTCACCGTTGCCGAAATGATCGCAGCAACGTCGGGCCTTGGCTGGTATATCCAGTATCACCATCAGTTCGCGAACTACGACAGGGTGATCGCCGGCATGATTCTGATCATGGTAGTGGTGGTCGCGGTAATGTACCTTTTCGACCGCATCCAGGCTTACAGCCTCCGCTGGCAGAATACGCAGTGACCGAACACTTATCGTATGCCGGCAGATAACATGCACAATTGTGAATACCCGGGACGCAGGAGATCAAGAGAACATGGAGGCGACAGGATATGCAACCGGGAGACCCATTTTTTAGAAAAACCTCGAGTTATCGGATCCTGATCGATTCGGAAGGCACCGGCCATATCCGGATCACCAGACGGGTGAACTTCAGGACGGTCCTTGCCGTCTTCAGAGACCTGTATCTGGAGTTAAAGAAGAACCAGGAGAAGAAGCCGCATATCATCGTCTATGTCTCACCATCGCTCTCTTCGGAGATGTCGGAAAATATGAAGGATTTCCTCGACTTTGCCGCCACCTGCATGGAGGGCAGGTTCGAGCTGACGATTCTCGAATGATGCGGCGGCGCATATCTTGCCGCATTCACCCCATAATTGGGCAGTTATGGCGATTATTGCTTAGATGGTGATATATTTAGTCTTTTTTTCAGAATCTATCTGGGCAATTCGCTGATCCGATACGCACTGTAACGAATGTATTTCAAGGAGCCGGTGAAGGGGTCTTGCCTGAAGGTAAGACTCCCCGTTCCGGGATGAAATCATGCGATGAGCCAGGATGGAGGAACTTCATGACGAAACAGAAGAACGGCATACTCATAGCAGGCGTTGTTATCATCCTCATTGCTGTGGCCGCGGGGATCATAGTCTTTCTGCCCGGCACACCAGCAACCGTCCCCGATTCTCCCGGAGCGACAGCAACTCCACTCCAGTCGGAGAAACCCTTAAAGATCGGGTATCTCCCCTCGACCGGGCATGCACTCGTGTTCATCGCGAACGAACAGAGGTATTTCGATGAGCAGGGGCTGGATGTGGAACTCTTCCAGTTCCAGAACAGTGCCGAAGGGAGTACCGCCATCATCGCAAAGAAGATCGACGCTGGCGGCTTTGGACCTTCGCCCCTTGTCTACGCTGCCAAAGGCTCGCCGGTGACGATCATCGGAGGGCTGATGGCGGAAGGGTCAGGAGTGATCGCGCTGCCCGAGAAGGCGGATCAACTCCGGGATCTCAAGAGTTTTGCAGGAAAGACCGTGGCAACCGTCAGGATGTCGTCCGGGGATATTCACTTCCGGGGCGCACTTCAGGATGCCGGCCTGAACCTGCAGAAGGACGTCACCATCCAGGAGCTCTCGTCCCCTTCGGCGGTCCTGGATGCCGTGAAGGCGGGCAAGGTGGATGCAGGCGTTGCCTGGACGCCCTATATGGAGATGGCTCAGAGTCAGGGTCTCTCGGTGATCGAGTACACGTCGGAGTACTACCCGAAACACCCGTGCTGCCGGATGGCAACACTCACGGAGAACCTGGAGACGGACAGGGACACCTATGTGCGGATGGAAAAGGCGCTCATTCAAGCATACCGCTACTCCAAGACAAACCCGGACGGCGCGGTCGATGATATCCTCCGGTATGTAACGATCGACAGGGGCGTCCTGAAGACGTCTCTGGAGAACCCGCATACCTCCATTTCGCCTGATCCGAACCTGCATGGAGTCGTGCAGACATACGATCTGCTCAAATCCATCGGATACATCGAGACCAGCGTCCGCATACAGGATCACGTCGATTCATCGGTCTACAAACAGGCGCTCGACGAACTGACGGCCGAGAACCCGAACGATCCGGTCTATCAGCAGCTCCTGGAAGACTACCGGGCAATGAATGAGTGAGGTGTGGCAGAAGAAATCTCCGTCGATACTTTTTTTTCGCCTTCCGGAACCATTTGCGAAAGGCAACCGGCGCTCTCGCGGGAACACAGATAATCAGGAGCGGTCGCTTGAACCGACAATCTTCGAACACCGGAACCGAACCGGACCCCGTCCGTAAAGCGGGGCAATTGCCGCAGGTTTGCGGCAATATTTTCCCCTGCAGTCCCCAAATGTACAAAATAAGGTCAAAATTGCTCTTTTCAGACCGTTTTTAGTCATCTGCTCCGATATAAAAGAGGATCATATGTCAGAACATTCCATTGACTGCAGCAACTGCCGGCAACAGGCCTGCTGGAGCGAAAACCCGGACTCGGGCCCGTCGTTCTGTCCAAGCAGGACACAAAAAGCAGCGCTCGACTCGGCATTACGGATATACAAAAGAAATCCCGAAATCAAGAAGATGGCGATCGCCGCTGCCAGGACCGAAGGCCGGAGTTACATGAAATGGACGCGGGTCGAGGATACCATCGACTTTGCCCGGGAGATGGGATACAAAAAACTCGGAATCGCCACCTGCATCGGTTTCATGGCCGAGGACCGGATTCTCCGGGATATCCTCATCGCACACGGGTTCGACGTCGTCTCCATCTGCTGCAAGTGCGGCGCCGTGCCGAAAGAGGAACTTGGACTGCTCGACAACGAAAAGGCCAAACCCGGGACGTTCGAGCCCATCTGCAACCCGGTAGCCCAGGCAAAGATCCTCGAGGGTGCAGGAACCGAACTGAACATTCTGCTGGGGCTCTGCGTCGGGCACGACACCCTCTTCACGAAATACTCAAAGGCTCCCGTCACCACGCTCGTGGCAAAAGACCGCATCACCTGCCACAACCCGAACGCGGTGCTGCACGGCACGAGTTTCTACTACAAGAGGCTGTTATCACCATGAACGCGAAAAAACGAATCATTGCAGCGATCCTTGGCGGCAGGGTCGACCAGATACCGGTCTGGCTCCCCGTCGTCGGGGTGACGGTATCGATGATGGAACAGGCGCGGGCGTCGTGGCCCGAGGCGCACTGGGACCCGGAATTGATGGCAAAACTTGCGGCGATGCCGTGGGAATTCACCAGGCTGCCGGCAGTCACCGTGCCGTTCTGCCTTTCACTCGAGGCCGAGGCACTGGGCTGCGAGATCGACCGGGGAACCCTTAACCGGACGCCGTCGGTGAAGAAACCCGCATTCGATACGCCCGATGCGTTTGAGCACCCCGAGAATCTTCTCGAAACCGGAAGAATCCCGGCAGTGCTGCGTGCACTCGAGATCCTTTCCGAAAAGATCGGGGACGACGTCCCCATCAACGCCAAGGTTACGGGCGGTTTCACCATCGCGGGGCACGTGTTCGGCGTCAGCAGGTTCGTCTCCTGGATAAAGACAGACCCCGACTACGCCCACCAGGCGGTGGAGCGCTCAAGCGAGGTTACCCGGGAACTCATCGGGGCGTTCGAAGATCACGGAGCGGACGTGATCAGCATGTCCGATCCAACTGCATCGGGCGACCTTTTGAGCGGAGAGCAGTACCGGGAGTTTGTCCTGCCCTACCACAGGAAGATAGCAGGAGCGACAAGAAAACCCTCGGTGCTGCACATCTGCGGGAATACAAAAGACCTGCTCGGGTACATCCGGGAATCCGGCTTTGACGCGTACTCGTTTGAGGAGAAGGTCGACGTCATCACCGCAAAGAAACTGCTCGGCGACGATATCTCACTCATCGGGAATATCGCTCCGGTGGCGACGATGCTGGAGGGTACTCCCGATAAGGTGACCGCCGACGCCGTCTTTGCCATGCAGAACGGGATCGATATCCTCTCATCCGGCTGTACGCTCTCTCCCTTCACACCGCTCGAGAACATCCGGGCGCTGTCGAAGGCGCCGGAACACTATCGCGTTCCAAAGGAGCCGGAAGAACTCCTGCGGGAGTTCGTGCGGGGGCTTGCAGCCGGGGTAGAACCATGAAGGCCTTTACGCTCGGGCTGGCCGTCGGCCGGCTCATCGGCGACGGCCGCTCTTCCGGTACCGATGATCAGCCGCCGTCGGAGAACACGCCGGCAGGACCGGTTCTGCCGGAGAGCGAACCATACCGATCACTTGCAGAATCCGTGCTCAAGGGAGATGTTGCCGGGGCCGGAAACCTGGCGGCGCAGGCGGTGCAGGATGGTGTCGACCCGCTCGATATTGCCCTTCACGGTCTTCTCAAGGGCATGGACGCGGTCTCCGACCTTTACAATCGCCGCCAGGCTTTTGTCCCGGAGGTCCTGCTCGCGGCGCGTGCGCTGGATGCAGGTCTGCAGGAATCCGGCGGGGAGAGAGATGCCCTCGGGAGGAAGGGCGTGGTGATCATCCATACTGCAGAAGGCGATCTGCACGATATCGGTAAGAATATCGTCGCTGCAATTGTCGAAGCGAATGGATTCCGGGTGATCGACCTCGGGACATCGGTCGAGACACCGGCGGTGCTCGCGGCCATCCGGGAGTACCGGCCGATCGCCGTGGTCGGGTCGTCCCTGATGACCTCCACCAGGGGGGCATTTCTGACGACTGCAGACCATATCCGGGAGAACGGCATCAGCATCCCGTTCATTGTCGGAGGCGGCGCCTGTGACGAGAGGTTCGCAGCACAGCGCGACACAGTTCAGTACGCTCGCGACCCTGCAGCACTCGTGAAGATACTGAACGCACTGCCGGCCAGATAACTCCGCCGAACCCCTCAGATCGGTTCTCCGAATGTAAGCCCCCGTGCGGCGCATTGTAAGCACGATGCGCCGCGGCAGAGGCGGAGATCGACCTCCAGGCAATCGTCCCCCGCAACGATTGCACGGTTCGGGCATACATGGGCATATCGTGCTCCATCACTCACCGCGATGCGGTATCGCGGCCTGGTGCGGGCGGTGCAGCCAGGGACCCACCGGTCGGGCAGCCGCTCCACCCGGGGTGTCCCGGAGATACTCTCCCGTTTTCGGGGCGCCCCCTCGCACCAGTACGCATACTCCCTGACGAAGTTTTCCCGAAAGGCCGTACTCGTCGAAAATGCAATATGTTCGGCGGCGTCGGCTATTGCCTGCAGGGCATCGAGGCGCACCTCTCCGACGCCAAGATCGCACGCCAGAGCAAGGGAAGTATTTCCATGCCGGAAGATCCGGTCGACGCCCCCGGGAATGAGACCGACATCCCGGGCCTTGAGGGGGTCCAGATGAGAACCGGCGGTGCCTGCCGTATGAAATGTCCGGACGTCCGTGATTGCAATCCCTGCGTGCTCTGCAAGCGCCATCTGGCCCGCCCTGATGGCACCTATCGCCTTTCCTGCCTCGAAAAGGTCCTTTTCAGTAAAGACAACGCCGTTCTGGAGCGATAGTTCCCCCGGGGGAGCCCTGATCCGGGGCGGTTCCATGACTCCGGTGGCGAGCCCTGCAGATATCAGGGATATGACGCCGACGCCGGTGATGCCCGCAGCCTTCATCGCTCCTCTCTTAAGGGTCGCCCCGGTCCGGAAGTCAACGGTATCGCCTTCAACAGGCTCCATGCGGTCGTCAAGCACCAGCACTTTCCAGCCCCAGTCATACGCAAGGTCGGTGATTGCGCCGGGGCCGGCAAGCATCCCGTGCCGGATATGCTGCCCCTCAAGGGCGGGACCTGCGGCCGCCGATCCGACAAAGATGCTGTCGTCCACGATCAGAGCCATCTCGGAGTTGGTTCCGAAATCCGTAGCAAGTATCGGTCCGTCGCCCGCCGTCTCCGCACTCCGGATGAGGGCCACGGCATCGGCCCCGACCTCCGCCCTGATCGCCGGAGGCACCAGCAGGTCGCACGATGCGTCCAGCCCGAGAGCCCGGGAGTCCAGGACCATCGCCTCGTGCGGCAGGGCGGGTTCTTCCCTGCTTCTAGCCGATTCCGGAGTATATTGAATATCCCGCACCGCACGGCCGGTGAGAAACGAGATCTGCACCGGGTTCCCGCAGACCGCGATCACTTCCGGAGCGCCGGGAAGGGCGAGATCCCGGATCAGGGCGTTGATGGTCTTTATCATGATCCGGTGGGCGGAGACCAGGCCGAACCGTGACGCATACAAAAGGTGGTCGAGGAGATTCCCGCCGGGTACCGGGTGGCACGCAGTCGAGATGCCTGCAAGAGCCGTTCTCGTCTCAAGGTCGAGGGATGCCGCCCGGACCCCGCTTGTGCCGATATCGATTGCCACCCCGGTTGCCGTCATGATTCTCTCATTCAATCTGCAGAAGAATCACGATAATAGTTGTATTAGCGGCAAAATTTGCGGGCGAGCGGCCGCAACGGCGCCAGGCGGTACGGGCCCGTGTTGCCGGAGGGTATGAGCGGACCGGAAGGGACAGCCTGCCGGGAGGAGGGCGCCCCTTCCCGGTCCTCACTCCAGGGGAAAATCCCCATATCTCTTATGCTAAAAATGCGCGTGAGGAATGTTTTCTGGATCTGAATATCACCGTGAAGCATATGAGACTCAGGCAACCCTCACATCAATCTCTGAAATTTTGCCGTAGAAATGCTTAAATTGCCCATAATGCTCTCCATTTATATTCGATTGACGATCAAGGCCACGACAGGGACGACCGAAAATATTAACAATTGTGAACCATAACCTGAATATGGTGATTCCACTATGAGGGATCGTTTTTGTCAACGAAAGCAACGAAGATGAGAAGAGACTAGCAAAGATCGGGCACCTCCCGCCGTCGGCGAAACTCGTGTATAAGGTTCTCGAAACAGGCGGTCAGTTCACCCAGAAAGACCTGATCCGCGAGACCTCGCTGCCGCCGCGCACCGTGAGATACGCACTGAGCAGGCTCAAGGAAGAAGAGATCCTTATAGAGCGTCACTACTTCATCGACGCCCGCCAGAGCCTCTACGGGCTCAACATCCCAAAGTCAGGGGTGATGACCGCGTGATGCGTCCCGCGATGCGCCCCATCGGCATACCTGACCTGCACGGCCTCTTCTGTCCCTCTGTGGACCGGCCCTGACACCACGTCATCTTTTTTGCACCAGTTTTTGCACTAGACGCTCGTTGCGAGGTCTCTATCATCCCGGGCCGCTTCGTGACGGTCCCGGTAGTTCGCTCATTCAAGCATGAGATGTCGCGGCCAGGGTTTCGTCCTTGAGCATGCTCCCCTGCAGTGGACCGGGGAGGAATCCGGACGCCCTTCCCGGAATCCCCCGCTCGAAGACCTTCGGTCTTCTCAAACTCCTGCCCTTCGGAGCCAGTCGTTCCCCGCCCCGAAACTTGCGATCCCCCAGAATCGGTACTTCGCTCATGTCAGCGTCCGGAAACGATACGGTCTCCCGCGACGTCTTAACGGGAGTCGGCAGCACCCGGAATTCGGTAGTTCGGCCTCCGGGGGATTTCTCAGAACTTTATTTTAGCGAAGTACCGGGTCCGGCTCCGGCTTACAAACCGCGGCTCCCACTGTGCAAAAAAAAGGAAGACGGAAATTTCCTCACAGCGGCCCGACGAACAAGCTGATGATCTCTTCAAACAGCGTTAGGGCCCCGTCGAACCCTGCATACGTCCGGTTCAGGATAAGCCGGTTCAGTGCGGGGAACGCGACGGTGATAGGAAGCGCGCCCCATTCCGCAAGAGCTATCGGAGCCTCGAGGGAACTTGCAAACAGGAACAGGAAAGGTCTGCCCTTTAAGTTCTTCCGGATAAGGTGCGCGTCCGTCTCAAAGATCACCTCCGGCAGGAGAGGCGTTTCAAGGTCCCGGGTGAGGTTCCGCGTAATCTCATCGCGGACCTCCTCCGGCGGGTCGTCGGTGATCTGTATGAGGTCCGGGAGGTAACCAAGTTCGTTGATGAGGAAGCGCGATATCCCGATCGCAGTCCCCGAATCCGCTGCAACCGCAAAGAACGGATGCGGCCGGACCATCATGTGCGCATCCCCGCCGTACTCGATGAACCGGTACACCCGCTGCTCTTCCCGGGCAATCACGCTCTCAACGATCTCTTCCGATACATCGAATGCTTTCGCCACCCTGCGCAGGAACTCCCCGGTCTGTTTCGGCCCAACGGGGACCGAAGGGAAGGTCAGGTAGGGTGTACCGAACTTCTCTTCCAGCAGTCCGGCCACCCGATGGCCGTTCCAGGTGGAGAGCACGATGTTGTACTCCGCAGCAGGGATCTCGCGCAACTGAGCCACCCCGTCGAACTCTGCGAGGAAGACATTGGCTGTTATCCCGATCTCGGCCAGGAGGTTTTTGATGGTCCTTGCATCGCCTTTCCAGAAGATATGCTGGTACGGCACGATGCCGAAGACATTCACCGTCTTTGGCCGGACCTTCTCCGCGGGTTTGAGGAGGTCCTGTATCAGCCCCTCGAAGAAGAGTTCATAGCCTTCATATGAATTCCCGGCAAATCCGGAGGAACGAACGAAGAAGATATCGTTCTTCTCGCGGAACTCCTTGACGACCGCGTTTACATCGTCTCCGATCAGCGCCGAGATGCAGCCGTTTATGACCGCGTAGATCTCTCCGTCCATCAACTCCGTGCTGGAGCGGATCAGATCACGGAGTTTCTCCTCTCCTCCGAACACGACGTGACGCTCCACCAGCGAAGAGCAGGGAGTGCTGGTCCCTCCCTGGGGACCGCCGGCGTTCTGTCCGCCGGTATACAACTGCCCGAAGAGCTGCCCGATACCGCATCCGGCACCGGAGTGAAGGATGGGGACAACGCCGTAGATCCCGATCGCCGTGCCCAGCGCACCGCCGAGAGCGCAGGAGAACCTGGGAGCCTCAATTGCAGGGGACTCCGGGACCTCTTCCGGGCCGACTGATTCTTCTGCACTCGAATTCACCATATTACACCTCCTTCTTCATGTAGTACAGAGGGTTGCTCTGCTTGAACCACCACTCGCGGTAGCTGTCCTTCGTCTTCTCCTTGAGGGTCCTCTGGAACGCTCTGCTCTTCAATGCCTGAAGCAGGAAGTTCCCGTAGGCCACCGCTCCCGCATAGCCGCTCTGGGTGCTCCAGGGATGCGGGTCGCCGCGCAGGGCGTGGATCCGGGTGGCACCCTTGAGCCGCTTGTATGCTCCCCCCTGGAACGGGCAGGTGAGCGTCAGATCGGGGTCGAGATTCGTCGTGATATGCGACTGCTCCGCCGCCTGGAACGTATTGACCAGCAGGTCGAAGTCTCCGACCTGGGAGACGACCCCCTCAAGCTCTTCGAGGATCAGGTTGTCGTAATCCTGCGACATCGCCGCAGGCGACGCCAATCCGAGTTCGTCGAAGAAGGGCATCTGCGCCAGCAGCCGGCCCTGACCGAGAGAACCGAGAACGCTCACCTTGCTGCCCTTTTCTGCGGCGATCCTGTCGAACTCGGACCGTATGGCCTGCATCTTCGGTTTCCAGGTCTTATGCTCCTCCTCGATGAGGTGCTCGACCTCATCGGATTTGCCGGTGTACTTCCCGATCTGCCTGAGCCACTCGTCGGTGTTGGTAATTCCCATCGGCGGCGGATACATGAAGTAAGGTACGCCGTACTCCTGTTCGAGCCCGCGGGAGAGGTAGTCGGTGTAGGTGGGGCAGAGGGGTGCGGTTACGGCGGCCTCCGAGAGTTGCTGGAGTTGCTCGACCGTTGCAAACTCGGGGATCAGGTTTGCGCGAAGCCCGACTTTGCCGAGCAGGCGCTGGATCTCAAGGCGGTCCTGCCAGGTGTAGGACAGCATACTCGCCACGTTCACGAGGTCCGTCTGCTTCTTCTCCGGCTTTTTCACCAGGTATTTCAGCACCGCATGCCAGAAAGCATCGTAGCCGGTCTGCACAAGCCTGGAGCGCACACCTTCGCAGTGGACGGGAACAATTCGTGCGTCGACGTGCGGCTGAACGTCGGCAACCGCCCCCTCGATATCCTCCCCGATGATGCCGGTGGTGCAGGAGGTGAGGATGAAGATGGCTTTCGGGTTATACCGCTTTTGAGCCTCGTATATCGCCCTCTTCAACTTATCTCCCGCACCGTAGACGACGTCCTTCTCGCGCAGATTCGTGGTCATCCAGTGGAGGTCGTACTCCGCCGGTCTCCCGAGTTCAACGGGAACGCCCCGATACAGTTCCCGGTAGCCGAGTGCCGATGAAGAGCATCCGACCGGTGCGTGGAAGATCGTCGCAGCACCTCGAATGGTGCCGACGCGAACCGAGAGATAAAAATTCAGCGAGCAGCCGGACGACTGCGCAAAACCTCGTTCGTGGTTTTGCAGGCACCCCGACTTGGCTTTCTCGATGAGGCCGCTTGCCTTGCCGTAGTAAATATTAATGCCGTTTGCTCTCTGTTCGCGGTTGGGGCAGGTTGTCTGGGAGAGGTCTATCCTCTTCTCGTAGAGAGCAAAATCCGCTTCTTCCCGTGTTTCAAATACCATATCCGCTTCTCCAGTTCAGATACATGCAGCTACGTGATCGTTGAGGCGATGTTTTGGGACTCAAGGCCCGCTCGCGCATCGTTCTTCTTCTCTGTAAGGAGCCTGTCGGACCACGATGCCGCCCACTCTTTCAGCTCCTCCGCCTCCAGCGGCTTTGGCACGTACTTATTCTCGTTCTGCAGCAGTGTTCTCGCAAGGCTGCGGTACACGTTCGCCTGTTCGGAGTCCGGGTCGTACTCAATTGCGGTCTGACCCAGAAGTTCGCTCCGGGTGATCGTCTCCGACCGTGGAACGTACTCTGCGATGGTGGTACCCGTCCGGGACGCGAAATCGTCAATGATCTCCCGCTGAATCGGCAGCGTCACTGAGTTGGCGATGATGCCGGAAAAGAGCGCACCGCCGCTGTTGGCGTATTTCTTTATCCCCTTGAAGAGATTGTTTGCAGCGTAAATCGCCATGAAATCCGCAGACGTCACGGTGTAGACCTGCTCCGCAACGCCCTCACGGATGGGGACGGAGAATCCGCCGCAGACCACGTCGCCGAGGACGTCGTAGAGGACGACATCGGGCCTGTACTCCTCAAAAACCTTCTGCTGGCGGAGGAGTTCAATTGCCGCAATAATCCCTCTTCCGGCGCAGCCGACACCCGGCTCCGGCCCTCCGGCTTCTATGCAGATGACGCCGCCGAACCCTTCGTGCACGAGGGACTCAATCTCGATCTTCTTTCCGCTTCGAATGGCGTCAAGGACGGTCGGGATCGATCTTCCCCCGCGAAGGTTGTTGGTCGAGTCGCTCTTCGGGTCGCACCCGATCTGTATAACGCGCTTTCCCATATCAGCAAGGGCTGCACTGATGTTGGACGTTGTCGTCGACTTCCCTATTCCTCCTTTGCCGTAGATGGCAACACTTCGGACCTTCGTCATGGAGCCTCCTTCTGAAACAACATAGACACGAGAGAAGATAAAAACGGATAAATCAGCCAAAATTGCATTGTTCGACAGAAAATCGGGGATTTGTGGCAAGATCTGCCGATGAGAACCTCCTTTCTGAAACGGGAACGACCGCCGTCGCCGGCTATGAAGGGGGGTTACGACGGCTGCGTATGAACTACACAGTCAAAGACGGCATATTTACCTGTAATCTTCCCGGGGGAGAGGCAATTTTCTCCGTAATAGCCAGCGGAGGGGATTCCAAAACCGATCCCCGAGAAAACCGGGCAGCCCTTCGCGGCAGGGATATGACAGCGGCACCTGCGGATGGCGGAGGGGATGAGAAATTCTGCTGCGACAGCGGCCGGTGATGACGAAAAAATGCAACCGCTGCCGCTTTCGTCACGCAGTCGGTCCCGCAGAGCGTCGATAAGGATAAGGAAGGGGCAGCGGAGAGAAGAAACACTCCCCGGGCCGATTCACAAGAGTGTCTATACTCCTTCCAGTGCCTGGT